>UYNY03000095.1 GCA_900620265.3 Nitrosopumilaceae archaeon
CGGGGTCGATCAGGGTGAGTATCATGTCAGAGCCGATGATATAGACGGACTTGTCGGACTGGAGGACGCCGTTGCGCAGGTCAAAGGTCGCAGAGTCGGTCACGGTGTTCTCGTTGCCGGTCGCATCGCTGACATCAGTATAGGTGACGGTGATGATATCCCCCTGGAGGAGGCAGCGCCCCTCGTCCACGTTGGTGGTGGCCTCGTCATCGGCCACGAACCCGCCGCTGCCGGTCGGGCAGTTGGCCGACGGGCCGTCGTTCCACGTTATGGGGAGATCCAGCTCGAATATGCCCGACGTGGGGGACGTCTCGCGTATGTCAACCTGCCCAAGGGCGTCTGCGGTGGCCGATGCTGGGATCGACTTTACGTTGTCACGGGATATCTCGACCTTTAGGACGTCCTCGGTGTCCCTTATCACGTCGGTGCCCGACCCGGACTGGTCAAGATCCTTGTCGTTGATCTGGATGTGTATCATTACGTCGCCGTCCTTTACGTACTTTTCACCGTCGGCATTGTCCCTCAGGGTCTCGTGGTACCTAAATACCGCGTTGGAGGCGGTAGCCGAGTTGCCGTCATCAAAGGGGACGGGGTACACGGACCTGTCCAGCGAGACGGATCCGGTGAACGAGGTGATCCCCGCCACGTCGCCGACCTCGTTGCGCTCGCCTGCAGAGTCAAAGTAGTCGTAATAGGTGACCTCGAGGTCCTTGCCGAGGGTGGTCGAGGCGACGCTTGCCCCGATGATCTGTGCCCCGTCATCGGTGAGGATCGGGGTGCAGTACTCTCGCGGCACCTGAAAGTCGGCCACGAATATCCCGCTGGTCGGGGCCGTCTCGCGTATGCTCGATATCAGGGTGCCAAAGCCCTTTTGTGCCGTTGCCACGGTCCCGCATGATATCCACCTGGTGTCATCAAACGTGGCCTCTAGCATCAGGCCGTCATCCGCGCTCGTCGCATAGTCTGCATCCTCGCGGGCGATGGTATCCCTGTTGTGGTCGGTCAGGTCGCCGATGGCAGTATAGACGTCGCGGAGCTCGTTGTTCAGGTTCAGGTCGGCGTCCTCGAGGGTGATCTTTACGGTATCGGCCTGCTTGTAGTTGTCCTGGTCGAGGGATACGGAACCAGAGTGGGTCGGGGCGTCGGTCTTTGCGGATACGGTCGTGGTCTGACCCTGCTTGTCAGTATCAAGATAGTCGACGCGGATGCCGTCCTCGTCAAGATAGTCGCCGTCAAGGATGATCACGGTGTCCTCCGTGAGGCCCGTCGCCAGTGCCGCGGTGTCACGGTTGGCCATATCCATATCTGTCACTGCATCATACACGGTGTTGATCTGGTTGAGCATCACATACTCGATCGTCCCGTCAAAGACGCCGGTGTTGAGGCCCGTCTCTTCCAGCGTGTTAATGCCACTGGTGGTATCATAGAGGCGCAGGATCAGCGTAATATCCTGGGCCCCGGATGTCGCGACAGTGTCTGCAAATGAGACTTGTAGGGTGCCGCTGTGCGCGGGCGCGTCAGCTCTCAGTGCAGGGTGGGTGTCAATGCGGACATTCCCCTCGTTTCCCTCCGGAAGGAACGTCCCACCGGCGCCGATTCCCATGTTAAAGAAATCGCCCCCGCCGCTACTCCAAACTTTTACCTTTGCGTTAGGACCCAGCGCGGTGATATCCCACTCAAAGTAGAGGGCCCCGTCACCCGCACGTCCCTGCTGAAGTATGTTACCCTGGGTGTTGCCGCCCTCTGCTGCAAGGTCGCCGCTGAGTGTCGTACCGCTGGGAACCCTGCTGACTCCATCAGCGTTAGGAGATGGGACGCCTGGCAGGTCAATTGCTATGGTCCGCGTTGGAGTGAAACTTGATAGAAACGGGGCCACCATGTCGCCCTCGGCCCCCAGCTGCATGCTAAACACTTGATTATCGTCGAAAGGATTCACCACAAGGTACTCCTGAACCAGCGAGTTCCTGTTCAGATCCTGGTCGGTTACGGATACCGGGAGCTCCTCCCCTGACCCCCAGTCGGACCCGACGGCGGCAGCATCCATGGCCACGCTGCCGGTCGTGTACCCCACGAACCAGTTCTGGGCCGTGTCGGCATACGTGAGCGAGAACGGCACCTCGCGGCCGATGCTCGTGAGGCCGGTTATCAGGTCGGATCGGCTGTTGCCGTCCGTGTTGGTGAACACGCCGGTGTTCGGGCCCGTCTCCTTTACGGTGATGACCGGCGACTGGGTCCCGACCTCGCGCAGGCCGTTCCCGGTGCTCGGCAGCCCCAGCGGGTTGTTGGCGGCCATGTTCAGCTGGTTGTCCCGGGGCGTGGGATTTAGCGGGCGGATTGGCATATCAGGGCCAAAGTCATCATCAAACGTCAGCGGCCCGGACGTGCCAAAGTCTATCTGGGCCAGAATATTGGCAGTCATGGTCAGCGAGTCCATAGCGTCATCGGCGAATTCGAAAACCTCGCTCTCGGCACTGGGGCCGGTAAGCTGCTCGTTCCTGTTGCTGTCAAACAGGTAATAATGCGGAAGTTTCAGACTGCTTGATGCGCCGTTGAACCACGACCACACGTCAATGTCGGTCGGATCGATGTTAAAGAGCGCCTCGTTCAGCGTCAGGTGCACGAAGGAATTGTGCGGATAGTCCTCCCTGTCAAGGGTCAGGCTCGCAAGGTCGTCCATGTCGGACTCGTACCGGATGGTGATCTCCTGCGGCGAGCCGCCCTTGTTGTAGATGACCTTTAGCTGCGAGTCGTCAGAGATGTCGTCGAACGTCTGGATGAACGGCCAGTATGCCAGGCTGGACATGCCGTTGTTGCCGATGTTCTCGCCTGGATCGCCCGCCGTGCCGCCGGGGGTGCTCGGTATCTTTGCGCTCCGCAGGACGTTCATGACGTTGAGGGACTGGTCGGCGGTCTGGCCCGACGGGGAACCGCAGGTATAGTTTGCCACATAGACGTTCGTGGCTGCAAACTCCTTGCCGGGGATTATCGCGTTCCTCTGCTCCTCGTTGCATATTGTACCATAGTCAAGGCCGGTCCCAAGGCGCGTGTCGGTGTTGCTGGGACCGTTGTAATCTGGCTCAAACCAGTCCTCAAGGGCCTGCACCATCTGGTCCCTCGCGATATATGCATACCAGTACCCGTCATCACCCTGGATCATTACCAAGTCGTTTCCGTCAAAGGTCACGTCGGGCGCCCCCTGCTCGATGCCCGTATCATCAATGTTCGGGTCCTTTACGATGATCTCGACCACCATCGGGCCGCCGAACATGGTGGTGGACACGCCGAGGTTGGCAAGGCTCCTAGGAGCTGCCATCGCCTCGGGGACGGTCCCCGGGAACGCGATTGTCATCCCGCCAGCCACCATGATCGCCATCAGCGTGATGCTGGCCGACCTTCTGGCTATCCCCTGCATTGCCGGGTGCTTTGATTCAGAGTATTTAAACACTATGGATGATCGCCATACACCGCCCCAAGATATTAAGGCGGAGCCGGGGACGCCATCCCACGATGCCACCAAACTCGACGGGTAGGCGCCTGGTGCTCACGAGCATCGGCGAGAGCCACGGCAGGTACGTAGGAGCCGTCCTTGACGGGTGCCCGGCGGGCCTCCCGCTTGCAGAGAGGGACGTCCAGCCCATGCTGGACAAGAGGGGGCCCGGCAGGAGCCCCGTGTCCACCCAGAGAAAGGAGGACGATATCGTGGACATCATATCGGGGACGTTCCGGGGCAGGACGACCGGGGCCCCCATCACGATGCTGGTCAGAAACAAGGACCAGAGGTCGGCCGACTATGACCGCACGAGGGCGCTCTTCAGGCCAGGCCATGCGGATCACACGGCCCACGTAAAGTACGGCGGCCACGAGGACTATCGGGGGAGCGGCAGGTTCTCGGGCCGGCTGACTGCCACCCACGTGATGGGCGGGGCCGTTGCAAGAAAGATCCTCGGGACCATCGGGACCGCGACCAACTCTTACACCAGGCAGATCGGCGACATACGCATGGAGAAAGAGTTCGCGCCAAATATGGCAAGGTCCATCTATAGGAACGACGTGCGGTGCCCCGACGCCGCGACGGCCGCGGCCATGAGGCAGGAGATAATCTCGGCAAAGAGGGACGGGGACTCGCTGGGAGGGATC
>UYNY03000096.1 GCA_900620265.3 Nitrosopumilaceae archaeon
CCGGAGGGCCAGCCGCAGGCGCCCCCCAGCGTGGAGCCGCCGGCGCCCCCGGCGCCGCCCCCCGTCGAGGCCGGCGAGAAGGAGCGCAAGCTCAACCTCCTCTTCTGGATGCGCGTCGTGCTCGCCGTCGTGGCCGGCGCGGCCGCCACGTTCATCTTTGACGGCATCGAGGGCGAGGAGAGGAGGTGGGCCTCGATAGGGTTCATGATCATAGTCTTTGCCGCCACGATACCGGTCGCAAAGAGCATGCGCATGCAGCTGCCGTCCTCCGACAGGAAGAAGATCGTGACGCAGGCCATAGGCAGCTATGTCTTCCTCTACCTGTTCACGTGGATCGTCACGTACACGCTGGCCAACTCTGGCGGTGGCGCCGGTGGGATCAACGCATAGCTGGGCCGGCGCGCCCGGCGTGCCGGACGAGATGTTCGAGCGCGCAGAGCGCGTGCCCATAACAAAGGAGGAGGTGCGCGCCATCCAGGTGTGCAAGGCGCGCGTACGCCCCGGCCACGCCGTATACGACATCGGGTGCGGCAGCGGGTCAATAACCGTCGAGGCGGCCATCCAGGCGGGGCCGTCCGGCAGGGTGACGGGGATTGACAGGGATCCGGCGGCAGTCGAGCTGGCCGGCAGGAACGTGGCAAGTTTCGGGCTCGGGAACGTCACGCTGACCCTCGGCGAGGCGCCCGCGTGCCTCGCGGGGCTGGGGCCGGCCGATGCCGTCTTTATCGGGGGGGCCGGCGGCGCCACTGCAGGCATCATGGAGGCGTGCCGCCCCCTCATCTCCCCGGGGGGCAGGATCGTGGCGGCCGCCGTGATGATCGAGACTGCCCACGCGGCCCTCAAGGCGGCCTGGGAGCACTATGACTCGCCGGAGGTGATCCAGGTCGCGATATCAAGGGGGAGGAGGGCCGGCGGCGGCACCATGATGCTGGCGCGAAACCCGGTCTACATCATATCGGCGTCGGCCCCCTCCTAGATTTTTAACTAGGGGCGCCGGGGCGCGCCGCATGGCGGGCATAGTCGGGATCGGGGTGGGCCCCGGCGACCCGGAACTGCTCACGGTCAAGGCCGAGAGGGTGATCAGGGGGGCCGACGTGGTGATGTGCCCCGCGTCGGCAGAGGACAGGCCGAGCATCGCGCTCTCGTGCGTCTCACACCTGGTCGGCGATACCGAGGTGGTAAAGCTCGTCTTTCCCATGACGAGGGACGAGGACGTGCTGAGGGAGTCGTGGGAGCGCAACGCCGAGATAATGGCGGGGCGCGCGCTCGCCGGCGACGACATCGCGTACGTGACGGTCGGCGACCCGCACCTGTACAGCACGTGGATCTACATGGAGCGCCGCATAAGGGAGCGGCACCCGTCCGTCAGCGTCGAGTCGGTGCCGGGGATCGTCTCGATGTTCGCGTTCGCCGCAAAGGTGGGCGTCAGCATCGCCGAGGGCGCAGAAAAGGTCGCGATAATACCGTCGTGCTATGACCTCTCGGCCGTGCGCGAGATAGCCCGCAACGCAGAGTCGCTCGTCTTCCTAAAGGACGGCAGGTACTTTGACAGCGTGATAGAGGTGCTCGGCGAGGCGGGGTTCCCCGACGACTCTGTCTTTGCGGTCGGGCAGGACATCGGCACCCCCGACGAGCTGATAAGCAGGATGACGCTGGCCGACGCGCGCGGCGGCACGCTGGCATCAAAGTACTTTTCGATACTGGTGGTAAAGCGTGCCTAGGGTCCACTTTGTCGGGTGCGGGCCGGGGGACCCGGAGCTCATCACCATAAAGGCGCGGCGCCTAGTACGGGATGCCGACGTGCTCGTCTACTCGGGGTCCCTGATACCCGGCGAGATACTCTCCCTCGCGGGAAAGGCCAGGATGCATGATGCCTCGGGGCTGGTCAGGGAGGAGATAACGGAGCTGCTGCTCGAGGGGGCAAGATCCGGCGGGCTGGTCGTCAGGCTGCACGACGGGGATCCGGCCATCTACGGGGCGATAAGGGAGCAGATCGACGCGCTGGCGGGGCAGGGCGTCGAGTCGGAGGTCGTCCCCGGCGTGACGTCGTTCCTGGCGGCGGCCGCCGCCCTCGGGACGCAGCTGACGCTGCCCGGCGTGACGCAGACCATCATACTGACGCGCGCCGCAAAGAGGACGGCCGTGCCCGAGGGGACTGCGCGCCTGGCCTCGCACGGCGCCACCATGGTCTTCTACCTGAGCGCGCACCTGCTGCGCGACATCGTGAGGGACGCGCTGGAGGGCGGCTATGCCGAGACGACGCCGGCCGCCGTCGTATACATGGCGAGCAGGAAGGAGCAGAGGATCGTGCGCGGCACGCTGGCCGACATTGCAGAAAAGGCGTCCGGGATAACGAGGACCGCCATAGTGGTGATCGGCGAGGCGCTCGACCCCGCCGGGTACGAGCACTCGCGCCTGTACGACGCGTCGTTCAGCCACGGGTACAGGTCAAAACGCTCGGACGGCGCACCGGAGCCCCGCGGCCGCAAGGGATAGGCGCAGGCGCGCCGGGTCGCCGGTCGTGTAGACGCGCAGCGAGCTGCGCCCCTCTGGCGGCCCGGCCGCGCACGCGCGCGCGGCAGCCCTGTCCGCCGGGTCTACAAACGACATGCCGGGGAGCGCACTTTTCAGCAGCGGGAGCAGCAGCGCCAGGTGCGTCGACCCTAGCACGACCGTGTCGACGCCGCGCCCGGGGCGCATATCCTCCGATATGACCCTGCGGCACAGCTCCTGGTCCCGGTGGAACGCGCCCGACTCTGCAAGGTCGACGAGCCTCGTCCCGTCGATCCTCTGCATCCTGCAGCCGTCAGGCAGCGACCGCGCCATCCTTGCAAGCCCGGCGCTCCGCACGGACGCGCGCGTCCCGACGAACGCGATGCGCCCGGTGCGCGAGGCGCGGGCCGCCTCTGCCAGCGGGGGGCGCACCATTATCACCCCCGGCACGTCAAGCAGCAGCCCCGGCGTGTTCGAGGCTGCCACGATCGCGTCCGGCGAAAAGCGCTCCTCGAGCTCCCGGACGGTCCGCCTGACTATCCGGCCAAGCTCCCGGGCCGTCTTGAGGCCGTACGGGTAGCTGGCCTGGTCGGCAAGGTAGGTGATGCGGCACCGGCACCTGGCCCGGATGGCCCTCACCACCGAGAGGGACCCGAGCCCGGAGTCAAAGACGGCCACGCTTGCCACGGGGGGATCCGGGGCGGGGCGGGCATATAGCCTGTTAGCTAAATTTAACCCCGGGTCGATCTAAATGCACACAGCCCATTAAGGGCGCCTTCCATGACGGCCCGCCATGCCAAACTTTGACAAGGCCTGGAACCGCCAGGAGACCCAGGGCATGGCCGGCAAGATCAGGGAAGCCGTCAAGCCCCAGGGGGCCCTAAAGCCGCGGATCCAGACCGCAGTCAACAAGCTGCAGGTCCAGATATCAAAGATGGACACGATGCTCAACAAGCTGAACGAGCGGGACGCGCAGCTCTTCCAGAGGGTGGTCACTGCAATGCAGCAGCATGACACCGGGACGAGCAGGGTCCTCTCGAACGAGCTTGCGGAGATACGCAAGGTCTCAAAGATGCTGGGCAACGCCAAGATGTCGCTCGAGCAGGTGCAGATGCGCCTGACCACGATCCACGACCTCGGCGACGCGATGGTCGCGATCGGCCCCGCGATGAACACCATGAAGGGGCTAAAGTCGTCCCTCGGGAGGTTCATGCCGGAGGCGGACACCGAGCTCAACTCGATGACGCAGACGCTCGACGGGCTCATGGTCGACTCGCTCGCCGGCGAGTCGTTCAACATGGAGTCGGGCGCGTCAAGCGAGGAGACCGAGAGGATCCTGCAGGAGGCGTCCGTGGTCGCAGAGCAGCAGGTCGGGGACAGGTTCCCGTCCGTCCCGTCACCGACGGGCCTTGCGTCCCAGTCCGCCAACTCGGCGTTCGAGTAGGCGGGCGCCATCCCCCCTTTTTTTGCCGCCCCTTGCGCGCCCCGCGCCGCGCCGGTTGTCGCGCCGCCTGTCTCGCCAGTACCTGCACCCGGCCCGGATCCCGCACTCGCCGCACATCGGGGAGACCGGCCTGCAGATGTTCTGCCCGTACATGACGAACGTGTCGTTTATCTCTAGCCAGTACCTCCTCGGGACGGTCCGCATCAGCTCCTGCTCCGTCTCCTCGGGGGTCCTCGTGTCGACGAGCCCGAGCCGGTTCGAGATGCGGTGCACGTGTATGTCGACGGGGATCGCCGGCGTCCCGAACGCGTAGACCAGCACGCAGTTTGCCGTCTTGCGCCCGACGCCGGGCAGCCCTGTGAGCGACTCGATGTCCTCCGGGACGCGGCCCCCGTGCTCGGAGACGACGATCCTGGCCACGTCTATGATGCGCCTTGCCTTTACCCGGTAGAACCCGATGGGCTTTACGATCCTCTCGACGGCCGTGACGCGGGCGCGGGCGAGCGCCTCCGCGTCGGGGTACCTCTCAAAGAGGGCGCGCACCACCTTGGCGGTGTTCTCGTCGCGGGTGCGGGCCGACAGTATCGTCCCTATCAGTATCGCGAACGGGCCGTCCTCGGCCTCGTGGAGCTGCCGCAGGGCGGTCATCCGGGGCGGGCGCACCCGGTCCATCGTCTTCCTCATGCCGCGCAGGAGCTCCCTCACGCGTGGGTGCGGCGCGCAAGTGTTAATATCTGTAGCACGGGGTCCACGGCGCGTGGAGCTCACGAGGGACGAGGAGGAGGCGCTCGCCGGCGGGGCGGGCGAGGCCGAGCAGGCCGCATACAGGATACTGGTTGCCGCCGGCGAGGCGGCGGGCGCCGAGCGGCTCGTGCCGGTCAGCTGGGCGCACCTCTCGGGCGTCAACTATAACACGATAGGGCCGGCCGGGGAGCGGTTCCTCGCCGACATGGCGCGCACGGCACGCTTTAGGATCCGGGCGACTGTGAACCCGATGGGGTACGACCGCGACTCCGTCGACAGGTACGGCCTGCCCGCCCCGTTCATCGAGGGGCAGGAGTCGATAGCAAGGTCGTACGGGGTGATGGGGGCAGAGCCGTCGTTCACGTGCGCCCCGTACGACGTGCTTGACATGCCGGCCGGGGGCGGGCAGGTGGCGCTCGCCGAGAGCAACGCTGCCATACACGCCAACTCGTTTGACAACCTGCACACCAACAAGGAGAGCTCGTTCACGGCGCTTGCGAGCGCCATCACCGGCAAGAGCCCGCTGACGCCGCTGCGCGGGGGCGCCGGGCCGGACGCCGAGGTAAGGGTGCGGATGGACGACCCGGACGAGCTCGAGTGCGGCCTGCTCGGTTACTTTGCCGGCAGGGTCGGGCGCGAGTCGGTCCGGATAAGCGGGCTTGGCGCGCCCGACAGGCGGCGCTGCAAGGCGCTCTGCGGCGGGATGGGCACGTCCGGCACGTGCGCAAAGATCGTGCTCGGGGAGGGCGGCGGGGACTGCGAGGCCGTCGACTTTGGCAGGGAGGAGGCGCGCGCGGTGCGCGACGAGCTTGACACGGCCGACGGCGGGGACGCCATCGTGCTCGGCAGCCCGCAGCTGGGCCCGCAGGAGCTCGCGGACCTTGCGGCCAGGGTGGGCGGGCGCAGGTTCACAAAGAGGTGCATTGTGTTCTGCCCGCGCGCGGCGCGCGGCGCAGCGACCGACCATCTAGAGGCGGCCGGGTGCGAGGTGCTCTCCGACTGCTGCGCCTGCCTCTCGCCGCTCATTACAAAAGAGGCGGCCGACTCTGTCATCACCAACAGCGTAAAGGGGGCGTACTATCTGAACGCCGGCGGCGTGCGGACGGATCTTGAGCCGCTCTCCGAGATACTGCGGGGGTACCTTGGTTGAGGGTCCTGGTGGCCGGCTCTGCGCGCGGGGTGGTGCTAAAGTCGGCCTCCCCCATCAACTTTCTCGGGGCCGTCGACAGGTCGACCGGCGTCATCACCGACGGGTCGCACGAGCTGCACGGCAGGTCCGTGCGCGGGACGATACTGGCGTTCCCGTCGGGCGCCGGCAGCAGCGTGGGCGCCTATACGATCTACTCGCTAAAGGCCGAGGGCGCCGCCCCCCTCGCGATGGTCTGCGCCAGGGCCGACGGGACTGTCGCAAGCGGGTGCGCCGCGGCCGGGATCCCGCTTGTCGCCTCGGAGGAGGCCTATGATATCCTGGTGGGGGGCGCCGAGGCCGTCGTGGATACCTCGCTGGACGTGCCCGTCAGCCGCGCCTAGCGCCTCTTCGTGATGAACAGGGCGCCGACCAGCCCGCCGACGGCCGCCGCTATGAAGAACGGGTACAGCGAGTAGATGTTCTCGCCGGGGTCCCCCGAGAGGAACTCTACTGAGATCGAGCCCGCCGTCGCCGACAGCCGGTCCGTCGAGGACTCGAGGCCGTGGGCCGCGTACGACTTTATGGCGAACGTGCCGATGTCAAGGTTCGTCACGACGATCCGGGCGCCGTTGTTGACGGTGAGCCCGGCGCGGTCGGTATACGATATGACGGTCTTTGCGACCGGGTACCAGCCGCGCTCAAGGTCGCGGTGCACCACCACGTACCCCTCGCGCGGCGTCTGCACGGCGACCCAGTACCGGAGGTCGGGGGGCGCGCCCATCCCGACCTCGATGAACTCCTCGGGCGACTCGTCGTCGTATATGCGGAAGACGGCCGTCCCGCCGGGCGAGTAGACGAGGTTGTTGTCCAGCGTGACCTGCCAGCTCACCGCGTGCACGCTGCCAAGGTCGATCACGGGCGCGTCGCGCTGCAGGTAGTCAAGCTCGCCGTACTGGATCTCGACGTCCTCGATTATCAGGGACGGGTTTATCTGCGCCTGGCCGAGCGCGGCGGGGGCCGCGGCAAGCGCCAGCGGGACCGCCAGCGCCAGCAGGGCTGCCGCGTGCGGGGTCATGCCACGAACGGCGAGGGGTGGTCGAGTATTATCTGTGCCACCTCCGGCCGCATGATGTACTTTGAGGGGGCCCTGCCCGCCTGGAACATCTCCCTCAGGGCGGTCCCGCTTATCTGCTCCCTCGAGTCGTTGCCGTGCGGGCACGTCCCGGCCGCCGCGTACGTGAGGCACTCCCTGCAGTAAAAGAACGCCGGGAAGAAGACCGGCTCGATATCTAGCTCCGGGTAGTCGGCAAAGATCTCCTGCGCGGCCGTCGGCGGGTAGAACTTGCCGACGCCGGCGTGGTCGCGCCCGATGATGATGTGCGTGCACCCATAGTTCTGCCGCATTATCGCGTGGTGGATGGCCTCGCGCGGCCCCGCATACCTCATCTCGGTGTGGAGGGTGCCGAGCATGCAGCGGTTCTCCGGATAGTACCCGGATATCATCGCCTCATAGCACCGCAGTATCACGTCGTCGGCAAAGTCGCCGGGCTTTTTCCTGCCTATTATCGGGTTTACAAAGACGCCGTCGCGGGTCGTGATGGACGCCTTTTGGAGCATCTCGTGGGCGACGTGCGGCGGGTTCCGCGTCTGAAAGGCGCAGACCGTCCTCCACCCGGCCCGCCCAAACTCCTCCCTGGTCCTTGAGGGGGGCATGCGGCGCGCGCGCGTGCCGGCGCCGTCCGGCCTTGACGCGAGGTCCACCCTGCCGGATACCAGCACGTCGTTCATCGAGAGGGTCCTTGCGACGCCGGGGTGCGCCGGGTCGTCTGTCCCGTACACGCCGAGCGCCGTCCTCTTCCTGTCAAACTTGTACGACTCCTCCGCGTGCAGCACGGCAGAGCCGGACGGCCCGCGCAGCAGCACGTCGCGCGCGTCGATGATGCGCGCAGCCTCCTCGGCGCCCACGTCAAGCACTATGGGGACGGTCCACGCAAGGCCGCCGGCGAGGCGGCCTTTATCCACCACGCTCTCAAGGTCCTCCCTTCCGAGGAACCCCTCGAGCGGGCTGAATATCCCGTCGGCAATGTTCTCAGCGTCGTCCGAGACCTCGGCGCCCACGCGCACCTCCGTCATGCCGGACGTGTCGGGGCACGAGGTCCTGTCCACCAGCCTGCCGCCGTGCGGCGCCGCCACGCCGGTCAGCGGATCCCCCCCACGTGCAGGCCGCACTCCTTGCGGCCGTCCTGCTCCCACCACCACCTGCCGGCGCGCCTGTCCTCGCCGGGCGAGACGGGGCGCGTGCACGGGGCGCACCCGATGCTCGGGTACCCGCGGTCCAGCAGCGCGTTGTAGGGAAGGTCCCTCGACCTGATGTACTCCCAGACCATCTCCCACGTCCAGTCTATTATCGGGTTTATCTTTATGCGCGGGCCGTCAAGCTCGAACATGCGCGCGCCGGACCGGTCCGGCGTCTGGTCGCGCCGGAGCCCCGTTATCCAGCCGTCGAGCCCGGCGAGCATCCTGCTTGTCGGGCGCACCTTGCGGATCTCGCAGCAGAGCTGGCGGTTCTCCACGCTGTCATAAAAGAGGTTGACGCCCCTCTCGCGCACCATCTCCTCGACGTCGCCCGAGTCGGGAAAGAGCACCTCTATCCTGGCGTTGTACCTGCGCCTTGCCGCGTCGATGGCGTCGTACGTCTCCTGGGGGAGCCGGCCCGTGTCCAGGGTGAAGAAGCGAAAGTCGGGGTTTATCGAGACCATCATGTGCATTATGGCCGCGTCCTCGGCCCCAAAGCTTGACGCCTTGGCGACCCGGGGGTGCAGGTTCTCAGAGGCCCACCTCAGCGCCCCCTCGGCCCCCGTTATCTCCGAGTTGAGGCGGTCGACGTCCCCCTGGGTGAACCCTGCCACGCGCGCGCGTGCCGCCCCTTGTCATATATTGATTGCCGTGCCCGCCGCCGGCCCCGGGGCCCAAATTATAAACGGGCGCGCCCCGGGCGGCGCCCATGGAGCCCTCGTACGTGGCCGTGGTCCCGGCCCCCCTCGCAAGGGGCAGGATCCCGCTGCTTGCGCGCAACGTCGGGCGGGCGCTCCGCGCCCGGGGCCTCCGGTTCGGCTCGGTCCGCCGGGAGGGCGGGGTAATCCTGGTGGACGCCGACGACCCGGTGCTCGCCTCGTCCGCCGCCGCGATGCTGTTTGGGACGGAGGAGGTCTCGATAGTCAGGCGGACGGGGGGGAGCCTCGAGGAGGTGGCAGCCGGGATCGCCGAGGTGGGCGGGCGCCTGCTGCTAAAGGACGAGAGGTTCCTCGCGAGGGTGGAGGGGGCCACCAGCGGGTTCCTGCCGGCCGACGCCGAGGCGGCCGCCACCTCTAGGCTGGTCGGGGGCGGTGCGCGCGCCGGGACGCCGCGCGCGCACGACCGCGTCCTGCGCGCCAGGGTCGAGGGCGCGCGCGCCTATGTGTCGATATTCACGGACCCGGGGCTCGGGGGCGCGCCGTCGGGATCCCGGTCCGGCGCGTGCGCCTGCGCCATACATGATGACGTCTCTGCGATCTCGTGCTACGAGGCCGCGCGGCAGGGCTACGAGGTGGCAATATCGGTCTGTTATTTGCGCGGGCGCGAGCTTGCGCGCCTGGCAAGGCACGCATGCCGGATCATGCAGCGCACGGCGGACGGCGGCGTGATCACGTTCCACAGGATCCAGAGCTCGGGGCGGCCGGCACGCGCCGGCGCCGCGGCCCGGGTGGCGGCGCGCGCCGGGCAGAAATACGCGGCGCTGCCGTTCCTGCCCGGCGCGTTCCCCGACGAGTTCTCAGACGGTGTCCGGAAGGAGATGCTGGAGGGCGGCGCGACCCCGCTGGATACGCTCGGGTCAGGCGACGCCATGCCGCGCGCCGCGCGCGAGCTTGGCATCAAGGAGTCGGCCTCGTGGTGGGCCCGGGCGCGCGGCGGGGCGCGCGGCGGCGCGGCGGGGCCGGGCAGGGCCGTGCGCGTCAGGGTCGGGCCCAACATGCTGCACGAGGTGCTCGACTCGCTCGGGGGCGGGGCGCGACGGCGAGGATAGCGGAGTTCATCTACCCGTGGGGGGGAGGGCACTATGCGCGGATCTCCAGGATGAACGCAAGGCTGGGCGGCGGGCACGAGATCCACTACGCGAGCGGCGGGCACGTGCTTGAAAAGCTGCGCGCCGACCCGTCGAGGATAACGCACGAGGTGCCCATGCCGGTGCCCGTCGAGGGCGGGTCGGGCCCGAGCATGGCAAGGTCCCTTGCCAACGTGCTGCTTCCGGCGTACGGGAGGCCCCCGCTCGTGAGGCAGATAGCAGATAGCATGCGCGCCGAGAGGAGGATCCTCGACTCTGAAAGGTTCGACGTCGTGGTAAGCGACGGCGACATGGGGGTCAACGTGCTTGCCAAAAACCGGGGGATCACGTGCCTCTTTGTGACCAACCAGTTCAGGCCCGAGCTGCACGGCGCGAGGGCCGCGCTCTATCCGGCGCGCGAGTTCATCTCGAGGCAGATCGCAAAGGCGTCAAGGATCCTGGTGGCAGACTCGCCGCCGCCCTACACGGTCTGCGCGCGCAACCTCAACTTTACAAAGGAGGCGGCCGGCAAGGCCGACTATGTGGGGTGCTTTGCGGCCGGCGACCCGCCGCCGGCCGAAAAGACGGACCTTGAGAGGCTCATCGAGGGCGCCGACTATGGGTACTGGATGAGGACGGGTGACGCGGCCACGAGCCGGGCCACCTGGCAGACGTACAGGGAGGCGTTTGCAGCGTCCGGCGACAGGAGGGTCGTCTCGCACGCGGGCGCCGGGCAGGACTCTGTGACGGGGCGCGACGGCAGGACGTACGATATATCAGAGGCGCTCGAGAGAAGGGTCGACTGGGTGCAGGTGGACGCGGGGTTCCTCTCCGCGTCCCAGATGAGGTCCGTGGTGGACGGCTGCAGGTACGCGGTGGTGAACGGGTCCCACACGGCCATGTGCGAGATACTGGGCAGGGGGAGGCCGGTGGTGGGGATCCCCGTCTATGACGAGCACGAGAACAACATCAGGTGGGCCGAGGAGAACGGGCTGGGGGCGCTCGCCGGGACGGCGGGGGAGGCGGCCCGGGCCATAGAGGCCATCAGGCACGACCATGGGAGGTACGAGGGGGCGCTCGGGTGGTTCCAGGAGGGCTTTGACCCCGGGGGGGCGGCGGCCGCGGCGCGCCTGGTGGAGGGAAAGGGATAATACGGCTCCCCGGCGGGCCCGGATCGGTCCGGCACGCGGCAAGTCGATGGGCGAACGGACCGCAAGGGATGACGAGCTAGCCCGCGTGTCCGGGCACCTCCCGGGCCGTGCGAACGCTTTTAAATAAAAAGGAGGGGGGGCGCGCAGTTGCCAAACTGTCCGGAATGCGCCGCGAGGGAGAAGAAGAAGATCCAGTCAAAGTACGAGGCCGAGACCGCCGAGGAGGACAGGGGCAGGGACGACCTCTTCAAGCTCTTCGACCAGATAGACCTCCCCATGAAGCTCGATCCCGCCACAAAGCACTTTATCTGCAAGCGGTGCGGCCTGTACGCCACGAGGGAGCAGATCTCGGACATCAGGACCAGGCTGAACAAGAGGGAGAGGACCCGCGAGGACAGGCAGGACGACTATCTGGACTGGTGGCAGAAGAGCAAGAAGGAAAAGATGGAAGAGGAGTAGATGGCCAGCCGAGCGTTCCCCGACTGGGTATCGGCCGAGATACGTGACGCCGAGTTCGGGGACCCGGCCGAGATGAGGAGGACGGGGTACATACTGGAGATCTACGAGGGCGACTCGAAGATGGACGTCCAGCTGTACGACCCGGTCGAGGACGGGAGGTACATCGTCACGATGGACGTGCCGGGGGCCGTCGGGATGGGGGATCTTGAGCGGGGGATCGTCTACGAGTTCGTGTTCGAGCAGCAGTCGGCCCCGCTGAGCAAAAAGGTCTCAGAGTACCTGGCATCCGAGATGGGGACGGAGATGGGGGCCATCTACAGGTTCGTGCTCGTGTCGCTGGAGCGGGCCGACTCCGAGTAGTGGAAGGCCCTTGCGACCGCCAGGTTTGTGACGAAGGGGGCGGTGTGCTTTAGCCAGACCGCGGCGCGCGCGATCGCGGGGACTGTTATCTCGAGGCGGCGCGACGAGGCGGCGCGGACGATCGCCGACGCGACCGTCCCGGGGGACATGGCGAGGGGCGGGCGCACGCGCGAGAACGACTCGTGGTCAAAGAAGGGCGTCTTTACCGCGCCGGGGCTCACGACCGTGACGCGCACGCCCGTGCCGGCAAGCTCGTGCTTGAGCGCCTCGGAGAACCCGAGCATGGCGTGCTTGGAGGCGCAGTACGCGGCGACGCCGGGGATGCCAAAGCTGGCGGCCAGCGACGCGACGTTGATGATGCGGCCGGACCCCCTACCCAGCATGCCGGGGAGGAACGCCTTTGTGCAGTGGACGGCGCCCATAAAGTTGGTGCGCATCTGCGACTCGATCTCCCTGACGGTCGAGTCTGCGACCGGCTCGTACACGGCGTATCCGGCGTTGTTTACCAGTATGTCGGGGGCGCCGGCCTCTTTTGCCATCTTGTCCACCTGCCCGGCGTCAGAGACGTCGCACGGGATTGCCCGGGACCCGGGGATGCCGGCGCGCGCCTCCTCGAGCGGGCCGGGGCGCCTGGCTACCAGCGTGACGCGGGCGCCCCTGCGCGCAAACTCGGCCGATGCCGCAAGCCCGATCCCCGACGAGGCCCCCGTCACGAGGACGTCCCTGCCCTTGAGGTCCAACGCGGGGCCCGCGCGCGGCAGGCGATAAAGCGGTTTCCATCACCCGGAGCGGTTGATGTCGATGTGGCACCTGTCGCG
>UYNY03000097.1 GCA_900620265.3 Nitrosopumilaceae archaeon
CGAGATATTCTACTTTTCACTGCCGTTCACGTTCGCCTCGCTGGCGCTGCTGCTGGTGGGGATACTGTTGATGATGGTATCGGTCGTGCTGTTCAGCATAATGAGGGTGGGCGCGCGCAGGTAGCGGCGCATCCGGGGCGCCCCTCATCCACAGACGCGCAACCGGATCCATGGTGCCGGGCCGGTGAATGATTTTTATAGATTGGCGCCCGCGCGGGGGACATGAGGATCCTGGCGCCGACCTACGTGCACCCGTCGAGGCACCACATACGCACCGCGGCGTTCGGCAACGTCTTTGGCGAGCTCAAAAAGAGGGCGGATCTTGAGGTCACGTGGGCGTTCTTCCAGCCGGATAGGATGTCTGGCCCGGGCGCGGACGGGGCCCGGATGCTGGACATACACGACTTTGCGGACGCCGTCTCCCTGCTGGAGAGCGCTGCCCCGGACGGCATCCTGGTCACCGGGACCGCCGACATCATCCAGCACTCGTTCTGCATAGCGGCAAGGCACCTCGGGATCCCCGTATTCTCGATATACGTGTACGGGGTGGAGGGCGGGGTGGTTGACACCCCCGCGCGGCAGGCCGCGTCGGGCGTGCTCAACACGCTGTTCTCCGACAGGATGGCGACCGACACGGCGGGGCAGAGCCGCCCGTTCCGCAGGGCCGGCTTTGTCATGTACAAGTCAAGGTTCATGCTGAGGACCATGCTCCGCGCGGGGGCCGGCATGCCAAGCTCCGCCGCCGCCGTCTCGAGGCACATACTGATGGACGTGCTGGGGAGGTTCAGCCGCTACAACGAGCTTGCGGACTGCCACTTTCTGCCGGACGACTCGTGGATACCCGTGCTGGTGGGGCTCGGCATAAGCAGGGACGACATCTTCGTGACGGGCAACCCGTACTGGGAGGACTTTGGCGAGCTGGGGGCCCCAAAGCCCGCAAAGGCGCCCGGCGACCCGGCGGACCTGCTGATAGTGACCGACTCGCTGATGGGGCACAACTATTGGACCAAGGGGCAGTCAGACGAGTTCATACTGCGGCTCGTATCGGGGCTCTCTGGCGATCCATCGCTCCGGATCTCCGTAAAGATCCACCCCTCGTCCGAGGACATGCAGTATTATGAGGGGCTGCTGGAGGGGCGCGGGATACGCATACTCCAGCAGGAAAAGATCCCCGATATCATAAGGGACTTTGACATCGCCGTCTCGTTCGGGGACACGACGGCGCAGACCCAGGTGCTGGCAAGCGGCACGCGGATGGTGAATGTCGAGACGGGGCTGGACCTGTCCACTCCCTCGCTGTATGCCGAGGGCGCCGCGTCGGGGCTGGCGGTCCGGTGCGGGCTTGACGGCGTCGCGGGCGCCGTGCGGGATCTGCTCGGATCCAGCGTCAAGATATCCGGCGAGCTTGACGCTAGGCGCCGCGAGATGTTCCCCGAGGCCGGCGCCTCGAGCTCCAGGATCGCCTCGGTGGTGGCAGAGCGCCTGGGCCGCTAGCGGCCCGGGCATGGAATGCCTTATTATGCGCGGGCGGGCCGCGGCGGGCCATGCACAACGTCCTGCTCATAGTGGTGGACTCGATGAGGAGCGACAGGCTGCACGGCGAGAGGACGGCCCTCACGCCCAACATCGACAGGCTGGTCGCGGGGGGCACCCTCTTTACGACGTCAGTCAGCCCGGTGGCGGCCACCATGGCGTCGGTCTGGAGCATGTTCACGGGGCTGTTCCCGACCCGGACCGGGATGGGGGGCGGCAGGTACCAGGGGGCCGGCGCCGGCCCCGGCGGGTACGTCCCGCTGCTAAAGAGGCACGGGTACTCGACCCACGCGACCAGGACCAACCTTGCAGAGCTGGCGGGCGTCACGAAGAAGTTCGACCACTATGTGATGGCCAGCAAGCACAACAACTATCTGAGCCTGCACGACGGCCTGGGTGAGCGGCTCGTGGACCACATCGGATCCATGGATGGCTCGCCGTGGTTCTTTTACATCCACCTGAACGACCTGCACCACCCGATACTCGTCCCGCCCGGGCTCGGGGACGGACACGGCGACACCGACTATGACAGGATGATCTCGTACATCGACATGTGGATCGGGAGGATCGTCGGCGCCGCGGACCCGGAGAGGACGCTGGTCGTGATCACGTCGGACCACGGCGAGTACGTCAGGTTCGTCCCCAGGGGCGGCGGGATCAACCTGGAGGGAGGGGCCGTGGAGAGGATGCTGTGGAGGGCCGGCAACCACGCCCCCATCGCGCTGCGGCCCGTCACGGAGCGGGTGTCCGCCGCGCTGCACGGCATCCGCTCAAAGATGAGGGAGTCAAAGATCAGGGGGATGGACCTGTCCAACCTGGAGGAGCGCGCGCTTACGGCGACCCGGACCGTCCCCGGCCACCACATGTTCGATGACACGCTGGTCACCCCGCTGCTGTTTTACGGCCCGGGTGCCGAGGGGGGAAGGCTGGTGGAGCGGCAGGTGCGCAACGTGGACGTCTTTCCCACGATCGTCGACCTGCTCGGGATCGGCGGCCTTGATGGCAGGGACGGGATCAGCCTCGTGCCGATGATGCGCGGCGGGGACGCCGACGCGGGGCCGGCGTACATCGAGAGCATGCCCACCATAACAAGGTCGAGGAGGTTCGTGGGGATCAGGACGCCGGCGTTCAAGTACTTTAGGGGTGAGGACGGCGGCGATCCCGTCCTGTTCGACCTGTCCGCCGACCCGGGGGAGGAGCGCAATATCGCGGGGGAGAACCCGGGCGCCGTGGGCGACATGGAGGGGATCCTGCGCGGCATCCTGGATCACGGGGCCGCCGGCGGGGGGCCCGAGGGCGGTCCGGGGGACGACCCCGGCCGCGAAAGGGTCGAGGCGGAGCTTCGGAAGCTCGGGTACGTGTGAACCGTTTTTATTAAATGCGTCCGGGGCCCGCCCGTGGGCGGGAGGAACGTCATCATACTGATGATTGATGGGGGCCGGCTGGACAGGGCGCTCGGATCCGAGGCGTTCGGGAGGCTCGCCGGGCGCTCGGCCTTCTTCTCGCAGCCGATAACCTACGGGCCGCACACGATCGCGGCCATGCACGCCGTCTTTAGCGGCTCGTACGGGTGCAGGACCGGGACGGACAGCTACTGGTCCACCTACAAGTTCAAGAAGGGGATGTTCAAGACGCTGCCGGAGTACCTGCACGACCTCGGGTACTATACGGCGGCCGACGTGGTGAACGAGCTGGTGATACCGAGGCAGGGGCTCGACGAGTTCCTCATACACGACGAGTCAAAGGACGACCTTGTCGCGAGGCACGCGGGGATGCTGGAGGAGATGAAGGGAAGGAGCGACTCTGGCGGCAGCTTCTTCCTATACCTGCAGTACAGCAACATACACACCGGGATCATGAACGAGGTGCTGCGCGTCTATGACAACTTTAGCGAGGAGTACTTTGCCGACCGGGACGGGAACCGGCGCAGGTACGACAGGCTGTTCGCGGGGGCCGAGAGATACCTTGATGCCATGCTCGGGAAGATAGGGGAGCTTGGCCTTGACCGCGACTCGCTCATTCTGGTGATGTCCGACCACGGCATCAGCACGGGCGAGAAGGTGGGCGAGCGGGCGTACGGGGCGTTCTGCTATGACTATACGCTGCGCACGTTCGCGTACTTCATGTGGCCTGGCATATCCCCGGTACGCGTGGACCGGCAGGTGCGCACGGTCGACTTTATGCCCACGATCCTCGACTATCTTGGGATCCCGGCGTCGGGGGACCACGAGCCGATGGACGGCGTCTCGCTGATGCCCCTCACAAGGGGCGAGAAGGCTGGGGAGCTGGGCGCCTTTTCAGAGACGGGCAACCCGCTGAGCGGCACCCGCCCCCCCGAGAGGCCCAACACGAGGTCCCTACGCAGGTCCGGGTGGAAGCTGATCCTCAACGAGCACGACGGGACGCGCGAGCTCTACGACCTTGCGTCGGATCCGGGCGAGGAGCGCAACCTTGCCGGGACGGGGCTTTCCGAGGAGGACTCGCTGCTTGAGGAGATCCAAAGGTACGTCAGGTGAACTCTCTTCTGGCGTTCTCCAGGTCCTGCGGCGTGTCCACCTCGATCCACCTGCCGGCCGCAGCGACCGGCGTTATCTTGATCCCCCTGTCTATCATCTCCTGGATCATGTCTGTCAGGTACGCCCTCTCAAAGTCCTGCGCCCCGTGGAACGGGCTTGGCCTTGCCCCCTCGACCCTCTCAAACTCGCCTACCAGCGTGGCCGATCCCGCAGGCGACAGCCTGACCATCCCGATGAACTCGCCGGCCGCGCCGTCGGCCGGGATCCTCTTTCCCGTCCGGACCACCCTGCCGCCGTCGACCCGCACGATGTCCGCCTCTGATATGGGGTGCTCGGTCCTCCCCTCGTACCTCTTCCTCCAGTCCATGTCGGTGACCATCCCGATCTCCGCCCCGGATCTGACTGCCCCCTCCAGTACGTCCATATCATAGAGTATGTCAGAGTATGATATTATCACGTCGCCGGTGATCTCCTTCCTTGCCGCCATCAGGCTCAGCAGCACGTCGTGCCGCTCGTGGTTCACATCCTCTACGTACCTGACGCCGTCCAGCGAGAACGCGTCCCCGTGGCGCCCCGTGACCACCACGACATCCGTGATGCCGCCGTTCCGCAGCAGGTCAACCTGCCTCTGCAGCATGGGGGTCCCGTTGACGTCCAGCATCCCCTTTGGGCCCCCGCCGCCCATCCTGGTGGACGACCCGGCGGCCAGTATCACGGCCCTCACAGGCTCAACTCGAACCTCCTCCTGATCTCCACGGGAGGGATGTCCACCCTGCCGCTCTTCTCCCCGCCGGTCTTGACGCGGACAAGCACAAAGACGGGGCCCTTGGAATTTGCCACCCTCTCCATTACATCGTCAAGTTCCGCCTCGGTCTTTGCATGATATGACTTGTATCCGGCCGCTGCGGCCATCCTGCCCAGTTTCACACTGCCGGATGCCGTGGGCTGTCCGCCGGTCGACTCGTGAGCCCGGTTGTCAAAGACCACGTGGACCAGATTCAGCTTCATGGATCCTATGGTGGCAAGGGATCCAAGATTCATCAGCAGGTTGCCGTCACCGTCCAGCACAAAGACGCGCCTGTGCGGATTCTTTATCGCCACACCTGCCGCTATCGAGGAGGCAAGCCCCATGGATCCTATCATGTAAAAGTTCGACTTTTTGTCGAGCACCTCGTGGAGATCCCTGCTGATGAACCCGTTGGCGGAGACTGCCGGGTCGTCCCTCATGTGATATGCCACGATCTTTACAGCCCTCCTCCTAATCATGGAACATCCTCCTTACCACGAGGGCGCAGCGCCCCCCGTCCTTTGCGGTCCGGAGGGCCCAGCTGCACCCCTCCATCCAGTCGTCCTCGGAGATCACCCTTGCCTCTATGCCGGCCAGCTCTAGGAGCTTTGGCTGGATCCTCCCCACCGTCCGGTGCTCTGGCGCGTCGTCATCGAGGTACCCCCTCCACCCGACCAGGAATATCATCGGTATCTCGTACATGCGGACCAGGGACGTGATGGTGCTGATCGAGTTGGCAAGCCCGGCGTTCTGCATGAAGACGAGCGGGATCCCGCCTGACATCGACATGCCGGCAGCTATCCCGATGGCCTCCTCCTCCCTGGTCGCTATGACGGCCTTCTTTCTGGCGAGCCCCTCGGCTATGAAGTGCTTTAGCGTAGAGTCGGGGACCCCGACAAAGTCGGTCACGCCCTTCTTCAACATGTACATGAATGCGTCCCTCTGGGCCTCTTCGTTCAATTCACGTATCCCAGCTTTTTGAGGTTCGCCTCTATCTCCCTCTCCTGCTTTTTTATCTCGTACATCTCCTGCATCTTGAATATCTCCTCCATGGAGCTAAGCGGGACGTCCGCCCCGCTCAGGCTCTCGGCTGCCGCGAGCCGGGACAGATAGTCGGACATTGCCCGGTGCGCCGCGCGCAGCGACTGGTTGGCGTATATGACCAGCCCGACGCCGTGCCTCTCAAGATCCCCCAGCGAGACGTCCGGGTACGACGTGGGGACCGCCACGACCGGCACCGACCCCTTCCACGCGTCGCAGAACTCAAAGAGCTCGTCGGGCGAGCCGGCTTTCGAGTGCACCAGTATCGCGTCGGCGCCCGCCCTCTCGTACGCTGTGGCCCTCGAGAGCGCCTCGGCCGTCCCCAGCCCCGCTATCAGCGCCTCGGTCCTGGCTATCACCATGAACCCCGGGTCCGACTTTGCCTCCCTTGCGGCTATCAGCTTTGCGGCAAACTCCTTCTCCGGCAGCATCTCCTGCGTGCCGCCCTCGAGCAGGCTGTTCTGCTTTGGAAACACCTTGTCCTCGATGCAGACGGCCGCGATCCCCGCGCCCTCGTACTTTTTCACCATGTGGCTCACGTTGCCGGGGCCGCCGAACCCCGTGTCACAGTCTGCGATGACAGGTATCGAGCACGCGTCGGCCATGCGCGAGGCGGCCGCCAGGAACTCCGTCATGGTGAGTATGCTGGCGTCCGGAAGCGCGTGCGTGGCAGATATGGCAAAGCTCCCGGCCCAGACGGCGTCAAAGCCGCTCACCTCGACCAGCTTTGCCGACATGGCGTCAAAGGCCCCCGCGGCCCTCCGGATCCCGCCCCCCTCGAGCGATCCTGCCAGCGTCCTGCCCATCGGGACGGGGCCGGATCCAAGTATATTATAATGGATCTCTTTTGCGGCGGATCGTGTGGCAGATAAGGCAGCCGCCCCGGATAAGGTTCGGCAGGGGGAGCGCGGAGCGGCTCGACGTCCCGGACGGGTGCCTCGTGGTCACGTCGGGCGGGGCCCGGGGGAGGGGCTGGCTCGAGTACGCGGGGCTCGGGGACCTGCCCGTCTTTGACCGCGTGGAGCCCAACCCCTCGATGGAGACTGCCGAGGGGATACTGGCCGAGTTCGGGGACGGGATATCATGCGTGGTGGGGATCGGGGGCGGCAGCTCGATGGACGTGGCAAAGTACTGCGCGTTCAAAGCGGGGTGGAAGAAGATCATGGTCCCGACGACCTTTGGCAGCGGGAGCGAGGTTACCCGGATATCCGTGCTAAAGGTGGACGGCAAGAAGAGGAGCTTTCATGACGACGGGATATTCGCCGACGAGGCGGTGGTGGATCCGGCGTTCATTGACGGGGCGGACATGGAGGTGGTAAAGAACTCGGCGATAGACGCGTGCGCCCAGTGCACCGAGGCGTACGACTCGACGATAGCCAGCCCGTACGCGAGGTTCATGTGCGACGCGGCGTTCTGCATGCTGGAGGGCGGCATACTGGGGATGGACCGGGACAGGATCGCGATGGGGTCTATGCTCGACGGGCTTGGGTTCGGCAACGCGTCGACCACGCTGGGCCACGCCCTCTCGTACGTCTACTCGAACGAGGGCGCCCCGCACGGCAGGGCGCTGGCGTCCACGACCGCCGTGGCGCACAGGTTCAACGGGTCAAGATATGCCGCCCGCTTTTCAAGGCTGGTGGACAGGCTGGGGTTCGAGGGGGTGAGGCTGAAGCAGGACAGGGGCGAGGCGGCCGACACGATCATGGAGGACAGGAAGCACCTTGACCGCAACCCCGTGCCCGTATCGCGGGACGACGTGGTGCGGCTGCTTGAAGAGGTGGACGGCGCCTGATCCTATCCCGGCAGGCCCATGACATGCTCGCATATCTCAAAGTCCAGCGGCGTGTCGATGTCGATCGAGCGCCTCTCGTCCATCACGTAGCCCTTGATCCTCCCCCCGTATACTGACGCCTCCTGTCCCAGCAGGAACCCCGCCTCTGCCACCAGGATGGATCCCGTGTACGCGTACAGCGTCTCCATCTCCTGCCTGTTGCCCGGCCTCGAGGACGCGTCGAACGGGGCCAGCATCCCGCCTGACATCCTGAATATGTAGGTCGGGTGCGACTTTACCTCGGTGACGCTGATCACGCAGTCGGCATCGTCCCCGTAGAGCCCGATGCACCGCTCGACGTCCTCCTTGGTCCTCAGCGGGGCCGTGGTCTCGAGCGCTACCACGATCGTCTCCGGCCTGATGCCGGCCGCGCGCAGCAGGTGGTGGACTGCGTCCACGTACGAGGCCGTGTCCGTCGCGAGCTCGGCGGGCCTGTCTATCACCTCCGCGCCGGCCTGCTCGGCGACGCGCCTGATCTCAGCGTCGTCGGTGGATACGAGCACGCGGCCTATCTCGTCCACCTGCCTTGCTATATCGATGCTGTGGGTGATCAGCGGTTTTCCGCGCAGCGGCCTGACGTTCTTTCTCGGGATCCCCTTGGAGCCCCCGCGCGCAAGTATGATGCATATGACGTCCCTGGTACCGCTCACCTACGTCCACCCCCAGGCGCCGTCCGGGACCTTGTCGCAGAGCACTCCGTCGGTGGAGTAGAGGGTAACCCCCGAATGCCTGGCCGTGTTGAACACAATCTCCTTCCCACTTCTGAACTGCGCATACTCACCGGAGAGGTGTATGCCGGAGAGGAGGACCTCTTTGGCTCCCAAGAACGTGGCAAGAGCGATCCCGGCAAGCCCGCTGTTCTCGCGCGGGAACCTGCCGGCCGTGATACTCGGCATGCGGAGGTCCATGTAAGACGGGGCGAACCAGTAGATGTTGCCCCCCACCTCTGTGATTTTCCTGGGTACGGCGGGATCCACTATCAGAGATATCGCGTAATCGCCGGGCCTCGTGATGTGGTCCACATAGTCGGGGCTGTGGTCGACGGTGACATAGATGTCCGACTCGATGCCGGTGGTGGGGGTGGAGATGCGCGGCCTGAACTCCGGGTGCCTTTCAGATCCTTTCCCGCAGACTAGCACTCTTTCATAGCCAAATTTTAGGTCCGATATCGTCTTGCTGACGGCGGCCCCGTTTATCTTGGCGTTTCTATAGTATGTCTTGGGCTTCCAATAATTCTTAGTACTTGGACTGGGTCTCTTTTGGGGACGTCCCTGTCTTCTTACTTTTCCCACAATCCTGAGAAACCGTATGCCGTCCTCAAGGCGGAATCCTTCCTGGACCCTGCCCTCCCCAAGGGCCCTCAGAAAATCTTTCATCTCCCTCATGAATCTGGTGTTGTTGTCAGCCTTTACAGATATGACGTCAGGCTCCGCGTCCCTCAGCGTCACGGTGATCCTCTGGCTTGCAAAGTCCTGCTCTATGACCCCCTTTGAGCCCTCGATGATCAGCCGGTGCTGGTGGACCCTTGTGATAAAGTTGTTCAGCGTCTGGACGGGGATGCCGTCCTCCGTCTCGAGCAGCATGAACGTAGAGTCGTCGACATCGACCTCGAGGTCCCCCCTCCTGCCTACAAACGCCCCGCGGACAGATGCGACCGGTCCGAGCATCCTCTCGATGATGTAAAAGCTGTGGCTTGCAAGCGTCAGTAGCGCCCCCCCGCCGAGGTCGTTCCTTGCCGTATACTCTGCCCTATAGTCCTCCTTTGGATGCCAGTCCGGCAGGTACTGTCCCTGCAGGTATGTCGCAAAGTGTACGTCCCCCACGATCTTCTCATCCAGCATCTCCCTTAGTCTTACAAACCCCTCCTCAAAGACGAACGAGTGGCCCATCATGACGACTAGTGAGTACTTGTCCCTAAGCCTCTTGAGCGTGGAGACACCATCAAGGCCGTCGGAGAGCGGCTTTTCTATGAACAGCGATACGCGTTTACCCGCAAAGAATATCGCGGGCTTTATGTGCATGGACGACGGCGTGCATATGAGCGCAGCATCAAGATCCGGGTTCTTTCTTGCCGCCTCCTCATAGTCGGCGTAGATGAGATCCGTCCCAAGCTCCGCGCCAAGGCGCCCCGCCCTGTCAAGGTCGGGATCCACCAGCACCAGATCCGCCACCCCGAGGGACTTGGCGTTCCTTGCATGCCTGCTGCCTATGGACCCGCACCCGAGTACGAGAATCTTCAACCGCCCCCGGCCCGGCCCGGGGGCGTATTAACCTTCACGGCGGCGGCCATGCCTGCCCGACGCCGGAGCCGGCGGCCCGATCTCCGCGTGATTTATTAACATACGGGGAACGGGGGGCGGCGGTGTTTGAGAACAAAAAGATACTCATCACGGGCGGGACGGGCTCGCTCGGAAAGGCGCTAGCAAGGAGGCTGCTCCAGCACGACCCCAAGATCATACGGATCTACAGCCGGAACGAGTTCAACCAGACCCGCATGCGCAGGGAGTTCGGCGACGATGCCAGGATGCGCTTCTTCCTGGGCGACATACGGGACTATTTCAGGCTGGTGCGTGCCATGGAGGACACTGATATAGTCTTCCACACGGCTGCGCTAAAGGACGTGGTGGGGATCGAGTACAACCCGTTCGAGTCCATAAAGACCAACGTGGTGGGATCGCAGAACGTGATAGACGCGTGCAGGGAGGCCAGGGTCGGGCTGGCAGTCGCCGTCAGCACCGACAAGGCCGTCGCCCCGCTCAACGTGTACGGCGCCACAAAGCTCCTGATGGAAAAGCTGTTCACCTCTGCTACCAACTATGTGGACAAGGACAAGCACCCGACGAGGTTCATCGGGATCAGGTACGGGAACGTCCTCGGGAGCAACGGCTCGGTGGCACCAAAGTTCATAGAGCGGATAAGGGAGAAGAAGCCCATCACGATCACGGATCCCGGTATGACCCGGTTCAACATCACGATGGACGAGGCGCTCGACTTTATCCTGGGCAGCGCCTCCAAGCGCAAGGACTCGGTCGTCTTCGTGCCAAAGCTAAAGGCGTACAACATAATGGACCTGAGGGACGCGCTCTTCGAGATGCTCGGCAGCACGGAGTGCACGACGGGCAGGATCCGGGCCGGCGAGAAGCTCGCCGAGGTGCTGATAAGCTCCGACGAGATGAGGAACACGCTGGAGGGCGACCGCGACTATATCATCACAAAGGAGGCGGACGGCGGCCATGACCCGGAGGCCGAGCACCCCGGGTACAGGCGGGCGCGCGGCGACTCTGTCTACTCGTCGGCCAACGCCGAAAAGCTCTCAAAGGCCGAGATGATCAAGATGCTCAGGCCGCTAGTCGAGAGGCCGGCCGACTACTGACATGGCCCCGAGGATCCTGGTGGCGGGCCTCGGCTCCATGGGGAAGAGGCGGGTGCGCAACCTCCAGTTTCTGGGCATGGATGTGGTCGGGCTTGACATATCCGAGGAGAGGAGGAGGCAGTCGTCGGACCTCTACGGGATAGGGACGCATGCTGACATCGGGGCGGCGCTCGCGGAAAAGCCTGACGCCATGGTGATCTCCACCCCGCCCCACGTCCACAAGGAGTACGCGATATCATCGATCAAGCACAGGCTCCCCTTCTTCACCGAGGTCAACACGATGCCCCCCGGCGACATGCAGGAGATCATCGACCTGTGCTCCAAGAACGGCACGAGGGGCATGCCCAGCTGCAACGTGGCGTTCCACCCGTCAGTGCGCAGGATCAGGTCCCTGCTGGAGGGCGGCGCGATCGGGAGGCCGCTGCTGGCCCACTTCCACAGCGGGGCGTACCTGCCGGACTGGCACCCGTGGGAGAACCTCTCCGACTATTACGTGTACAAAAAGGAGACGGGCGGCGGCAGGGACCAGATAATGTGGGAGCTCAGCTGGCTCTCCATGCTGCTCGGCAGGCCGAGGACGGTGCTCGGCCACGCAAAGAAGCTCGGCGACTTTGACGCCGATATCTTTGACACCTATGCGCTCCAGATGGAGCTCGAGGGAGGGACGCTCGGCAGCGTCGTTGTGGACGTGATACAGAGGCCGCCGTCAAGGCACCTGGAGATAACCGGCACAAGTGGGACGATAAGGTGGGACTATGGCGCCAGGACGGTGGTGGTGTCTGACGGCGGGGACTGGTCGTCGTACCCGGAGAAGGACGACTGCCACGGCTATCCTGTCGAGCAGCGCAAGCCGGGGTTTGCAAGCAAGGATGTCGGGATGACAGAGTCGTACATAGACGAGATGAGGGCGTTCCTGGACGTGGTGGGCGGCGGCAGCCCCGCGTTCACGCTCGAGGACGAGAGGGACCTGCTCAAAACCATGTACGAGGCCGAGGCCAGCTCCGAGACCGGGGCCAAGAGGAGTATCGGATGATGCCATGCCCCGGCACGCGATAATACAGGCGAGGATGACCTCGACGCGCCTGCCCGGCAAGGTGCTGGCGGACATAGGCGGGCATCCCATGCTGTACCACGTCGAGAGGCAGGTGCTCGCGTCGCAGATGATCGACGGGGTGATCGTGGCGACCACCGGGGAGGCGGCCGACGACCCAATAGCGGACCATTGCAGCGGGCGCGGCGTGCCGTGCTTTAGGGGGTCGAGGGACGACGTGCTGGACAGGTACTACCAATGCGCAAAAAAGTTCAAGTGCGACCCCGTGGTCCGCATCACCAGCGACTGCCCGATGGTGGATCCCGGGGTGATCGACGCGGCCATCTCAAAGTTCGACGGCGGTACCTATGACTATGTGGGGAACAACATCGAGATGGAGGGAGGCGCGTGGCGCAACTCGACGTGCAACTATCCGCAGGGGATGACCGTCGAGGTGTCCACGTTCAGGGCGCTGGAGGAGGCGTGGGAGCGGGCCAAAAAGCCCAGCGAGAGGGAGCACGTCTTTCCGTACGTCCAGTTCAACCCGGGCATGTTCAGGATAGGGAACATGACTCTCGAGAAAGACCTCTCGCAGATCCGGTGCACGGTGGACCACCCGGCCGACCTAGAGTTTGCGAGGGCCGTCCTTGCAAGGTGGGGCCGGGACGCGGCCATCACCATGCCTGACATAGTGGAGATAACAAGCAGTGATCCCTCGCTGGTGGGGATCAACGGCGGCACGGACTTTGAGGAGGGGTACAAGAGGTCGCTCGAGGAGGACAGGAGGGCGGGGTTCAAGTGAGGACCGTCCTGATAAGGACCGACGGCGACCACAGCCTCGGCATGGGGCACGTCTACAGGTCCGTCAGCATCGCCGACGAGATACGCCGGCGCCGGTTCCGCACGGTAATAGTCACAAAGAGCCGCGGCCTCGACCGCGTCATACCAAAAAGGCACAGGATACGGAGGATAACGGGCTCCCCCGGCTCTATCCGGCGGGCGGTCCGGGAGGAGGATCCCGCGGTGTCAGTCATCGACAAGCTCGAGGTCGGCACGGGGGAGCTCGGGATCCTGGCCGACGGATCCCCCACCGTCGGGATCGACTATACCGGTAAAAACAAGGGGTTGCTCGGGCGCGGGATCAACATGCTGTACCAGAGGACCGGCCTCTCCGGGCGGAACTCCTTTTCGGGGTTCGAGTATGCGGTCCTGAACCGGAAGATGGCCCGGCTGGCCCCGATACGCGTCTCCAAGGACGTCCGGCGCGTGCTCGTGATGCAGGGCGGGGCCGACACCCGCTGCTATATCCCGGCGATAATCCGGGCGCTGGGGGACGTCCCGGGCAGTTTCACGGTCGGCGTGGTGGCCGGGATCTCATTCAAGTGCTGGCGGGAGCTTGACGCGGCGATCGCCGGATCCCCCCACGGGGTGAGGACGTACCATAACGCTAAAAACATGGGCCCCATCATGTCGGGATCGGACATGGCGGTGACCGCGGGGGGAGTGAGCAGCCTGGAGCTGTGCCATCTTGGCGTCCCGTCCGTCATCGTGTGCGGGGAGCCGTTCGAGGCCGAGACCGCCTCCATGCTCCAGAGGCGCGGGTTCGGGACAAGCCTGGGGTTCAGGAGGGCGCCGTCGCGCCGCAAGATTGCGGCCGCCGTGGGTAGGCTGATAAATGACCATGCAAGGCGGAGATCCATGAACCGGGCTGGACGCGCGCTTGTAGACGGGCGCGGCACGGAGAGGACCGTGGACAGGATCCTGGAGGTGGCCGGATGAGGATCCTGGTGGTGGCCGCGCACCCGGACGACGAGGTGATCGGCATGGGCGGGACCCTCAAAAAGCTCTCCAAAAAGCACAGCATCGACGTGCTGTTCATGGCAGACGGGATAACGGCAAGAAAGCGCCCCGGCTACGGGAACTCCGTCAGATATGACGCGGGCGGGGCGGCGGAAAAGGCGATGGCCCGGGAGATCGAGGAGCGCAAAAAGGACGCAAAGAGGGCACTCAAGAGGCTGGGAGTCAGCAGCATGAAGTTCCTCGGCATGCCCGACAACGAGATGGACACGGTCCCGTTCCTCAAGATAGTAAAGGAGGTGGAGGCCGAGGTGGCAAGGACGAAATGCGACACGATATTCACGCACCACCACGGCGACCTCAACATAGACCACCGGCTCTCGTACGAGGCGGCGGTGACTGCCGCGAGGCCGATGGAGGGATCCGGGGTGAACCTGCTCGCCTCGTTCGAGGTCTTCTCTGCTACCGACTGGAGGCACTTGCACTCCTTCCGGCCCAGCATGTTCGTCGATATCACGTCAGAGATGCCCTACAAGGCGAGCGCCCTCGGCGAGTACAGGAACGAGGTTCGCAAGTACCCGCACCCGAGGTCAAAGCGGGCGCTGGAGGCCTCCGCGGGCAGGTGGGGGAGCCTGTACGGCTACGGGTACGCCGAGGCGTTCGAGATAGTGTACGTCAGGGGCGGCAGGTTCCCCCTGGTGTGACGATATGTCGCGCCGGACCGTCACGGGTACCTTTCCAGCACGTCATAGTCTATCTTGAAGACCTTTACGTGGTAGTCGAACCCGTCGTCGCGCGAGTCGTACACCTTTGTAAGGTACGGATAGTCGCCCTCGTTCCTGAACGCGTTGAGGAGCAGGTGTGACCTCCTGTCCTCGGAGTCGTCCACTATGACGTGCGTATAGAACTGGCTCCTGAGCCGTTCGGCCGTGATCTCCGGCAGCCCGGGCGTCACGGCGCAGACGTGGTCGGGATACTGGCACTGCTGCTTGTACGACGAGATCCCGGCAAGGCCGGCAACCCGGACGGGGAGGCCGTCGGATCCGATCTCCACGTATCTATGCAGGTGGCTGGTCTCCTTTAGGTACATATTGTTGCCCCCCAGCTCCCCCACGATCGCGTCCCTGATTCCGTACCCTTCCACGACGCGGCCGGGGTCGCCCGTATCCACAAGCGTCGCCGCCGATGCCACGATGACGAGGCCCGTGACCGCCAGCAGCGCCGGGCTCCCGCGCCGGTGGAATTCTGCCAGCCTCTTGATCCCGAACGCCCCCAGCACGCACATGACCGGGGCCATCCAGAGCACGTACCTCGGGATGTATCCCCCGAACGACATGATGTTGGCGGTGATTACCAGCATCATCCCGAACATGGCTGCGAGGTAGGGGTCCACCCTGAGTATCCTGTACAGGCCGTACGGGACGAACAGCATGACCGGCAGCATCACCAGCTGGCCCAGCACGAAGACGGTTGACGTGCTTGGCGCGGCTATGGATCCCTGTGCCTGTGCCGAGGCCACGGATCCCTGCACGTCGTCCAGCTGCTCGTTTGCCAGCATCCACGCCCTGACGAACATCCCGTCCGATCCCCCGGCGTCTATCCTGTATGCTGACACCGGGGCCAGTATGAGGGCCGCGACCAGCACTAGCAGCGGGATCTCGTAGGATATCCTGCGGGATCGGTACTTTACCGCGTATAGGACGTAGAGGAGCACCAGCATTATGATCCCCTCGCCGCGTACGATCGAGGCCAGCGCTGCTAGCGGGAACGCGAGGAAGACTATGCGCTTTTTGCCAGACAAAAAGCACGCTATTGCGGAGGTCATCAGCAGCATGAAGGGCGCCTCGGTGATCCCGAGCCCCGAGTTGAATATGGCCACCGGATGCGCGGCGAACACGGCGGGCGCCACCAGGGACGCCCAGCCCGGTAGGTACCTCCTCGATATCGCGTATATCGGCGCTATTGTCAGGGTTGACATTGCTATCCCCGCCAGCTTCTGTACCATCATCTGGCCCTCCAGGTCCGCCGGGTTGAGGAACGAGAACGGCACTGAGAGGAACATGGGCCACCCGGTGTTGTAGGTAAAGATGTCGGTGGGCAACGAACCGTGTATTACGATCCCCACTGCCTGCCTCAGGTACAGTATCGCGTCCCCCGTCACATGTATCTCGTGTTGCACGTAGCTTAGCCTTATGGCCAGTCCCGCCGCCCCGATCAACAGCAGCACGCATGGCAGCGCGTACCGTGGCGCGCGCCTGCCGTACCCGGCATCCTGCCTTGCGACATCCCCCTTCATGGAGCGGCGCCCGCCCCCCTCCGTGATAAATACATTGCAAGCACGCGGCCACGCCTTTTGCGGATCCGGCCGTACATCCTGCCGCTCGGATCCCGCGGGCCCCTCCCCCAGTGCATGCCGCGTCCCGGACCCCCGGTGCTGCCTAGCGGGTCGGGCGTACCCGGCCTTTAGCTCCGGCCTGAAGCGGGTTCGTACGGAGCACCAGATCCGGTCAGTCCAGCTTTGCCGCCGCGACCCTCTGGGACGCGCGACCCGGGAACGAAAAGTACCTTGCCACGTACGAGTCCGACCTTGACAGGAGGCCGTTCCTGAACTCGCCGTCGCCCAGGACCTTTGGAAGCACGTCCCTGAACTCCTCGTACGAGTGGACCAGCAGGCTGGCCCCGGTGGTAAACACGTCCTCCTTGTCCCAAAAGCCGTCAGGTATGCATACCAGCGTCGGTATCCGCATGATCATGGCCTCTAGCATCACCGTGGTGGGCGCAGACGCGACCGCGAGCGAGCAGCCGGCCAGAAAGTCCATGACGCTGCCCGCCTGGTGCACGGGGGTCCCCGGGCTCGCCTCCTCTATCGACGGCTTTAGCGAGTACCCGAGCACGTGGTGCCCGGGATGCAGCTTTACGCCAAAATCGTACGGCATGTCGCCCAGCTCCGCGCAGACCCTTTTGATCAGATCCTCGGTCCTTTCAATGACGCGGCTGTCGATGGAGTGCAGATCCGCCTCCGTGTTGAACGAGTCAAAGAAGACGATCCTCCTGGAGGGACGGTTATCAATGTCGAAGAACTCGTCGTGTCGTGGACTTCCCGCCACCGTGGACCCCGCGTGCGGCGGGACATCCGCTAGCAGGTCGCGTGATCTCTCCCCCCATACAAGGTTCCTGCAGTACGGGTTGGATCCTAGAAAGAGCGAGCGGTACCTCTCCATGTACGGGCGGTTCGGGAGGTACCCGTGCTCGATGGACGTGGCCGGTACTCCCTCCGCCTCTGCTGCCGACAGGACCACCTTCTCCTCAAAGCTGTTGGCATATAGCAGCAGTATGCCGTCGATATTCTCCCTTTTGAACATCCTTCTTGCGAGCAGGAACCGCCTGGCTGACTCTTTGAACCTGGCCCTGATCATCCCCGTGAACTCGTCCCTGATGGCGGGCCAGAACGACATGCCCGATATTGCAAAGTATCCCTCCAGGTGCCCCGAGTCGGCCAGCCCGTCCACCTTTTCATCGATGGCTCTCTCGGCCTCCCTTATCTCGGATGCCGCCCCTGCGTCCGAGTGCCTGTCCAGGCTCGTTATGGTGCATCCTAGGCGCCTTGCCGCGCGCAGGCTTGCAAGGTTCCACACGACCGGCCTCCTCTCGTTCAGCATCACGACCTCGTACCTCTTGGAGAACTCCGACAGCATCCTCTCGTACGCGGTGACCTCGAAGTTCAGAAAGAGAACCCTGCCGGACTTTTTCCCCGCGCCGCCCACCAGGGTTCCCGTCGTCCGCTCCATGATCCTCTTCATCCTCAGTACGGTGTTCTTTGAGACCTTGATGTGGGAGAGCCTGTTTCCCAGGCGTATCGGGATCCTGACATCCTCGATGTGCCCGACGCTGCCGGATCCTGCTGGTAGCGCGCGGGTCTCCACATCGGGGGATATGCTGCTTATCATCGCTGCTGTCCGGCCTGAACAATACGCGGCGTCCGGCGGGCTCCTTGCCACGAGCCCTGCAATCCCGGTGAACTTTTTTATCTCCTGGGCCAGGTACTGCAGCATGTCCTCTTCAAGCGGCGTGCCGAGATCCAGCCCGTCGTGGCTTGTAAACCGGGCCGCCCCCTCCCCCTTGTGCCAGTTTTTTGCCATGTCTATTATGGAGCGGTCGGCCGATGCCTCCTCGTCAACTCCGATGTAATCTTCTATCAGCTCGTGGGCAATCCCGGCACCAAGCAGGCTCCGGTGCGCCACATAGTCCAGCGTGACGATCCTGTCCGCGTCCATCCTGCCCAGGTTCTTCAGGTCGGTGTTGTATTCCACCAGTATGACGGATCCGCCCACGCGGGATCACCCGGCCCCTGCCGCCCACTTTCCCCAGTCATAGCCGTCAAACTCGACGTCCTCCATCTCGTTGTCGTCCGGGCGCCACGCAAGATCCGCAAGGGCGAGCACCTGCGAGGGGCCGTCCGATATGTTGACGTGGGCCGACGCAAAGTTCCTCGGCACGTACACCATCGCGGGATCGGACTCTGACAGCTTTATCTCCTGGTACCCGCCGCCCGTCCTTATCACAAAGACGACTGCCCCCCCGGTGCAGAGAAAGTAGCTGTTGCGCCTCAGGTGCAGGTGCGGGCCCTTCCTGCCCCCCCTGTCGACTGACGTCAGGTATACCATCCTCGGCGGGTGGTCCAGGATTTCGTCCCAGTCCCGCCACACTACCGTGAGGTGTCCGTTGGGGGCCCGGTCGCCGGTGCTCCGGGTCACGTGCCTCTCCAGATCGATCCTTCTAGGCAGATCCTCCACGCGCGGCGGCTTCAAAAGTTATAATTAAGTGTAGGGCGGCCCCCGCCATGCGTTCAGGGGAGCGGGAATCCGGGCCATGAGGCTCTTGGTGACGGGCGGGTCGGGGTTCATCGGCAGCAACTTCGTCCTGATGGCGTCCGCCCGGGGCTTTGGGATAACCAACGTGGACGCGCTAAAGCACGGCTCCAACCCGGAGAACCTGGCCGGGATGGAGGGCGGGGCGGACTATTCGTTTGTCAGGGGGGACATTACGGACGCGGAACTGATGTCGCGGCTCGTGTCCGAGGCCGACATGGTGGTGAACTTTGCAGCAGAGTCGCACGTGGACAGGAGCATAACTGACGCGAGGCCGTTCATGGAGTCAAATATCATGGGGGTATTTGTGCTGCTAGAGGCGGCAAGAAAGCACGACAAGCGCCTGGTCCACATATCGACCGACGAGGTGTTTGGCAGCCTTGAGAGCAGGTCCGCGTCGGAGGACGACGTGCTCAACCCATCAAGCCCGTACTCGTCCTCAAAGGCGTCGGCCGAGCTCCTCGTGCGGTCCTATGTGACCACGTACGGTGTAAAGGCCCGGATAACCAGGTGTACGAACAACTATGGGCCGAGGCAGTCGGCCGAAAAGCTCATCCCAAAGGTGATAAAGCACGCGATGGACGGCAAAAAGATACCGGTATACGGCACGGGCAAGAACGTCAGGGACTGGATACACGTCGACGACCACTGCTCCGGGATACTAAGGGTGATGTCCGACGGGCGGGACGGCCAGTCGTACAACATTTCGACCGGCAACGAGCTGGACAACCTGGTCATAATCCGAAAGATACTGGGGATCATGGGCAAGCCCGAGGACCTGATCGAGTTCGTGGGGGACAGGCCCGGCCACGACTTTAGGTACAGCCTCGACTCGTCAAGGATGAGGGGCATGGGGTGGAGGCCCGGGACGAGCATCGACGACGGGCTTGCTCGGGCGGTCGAGTGGTATGCCGGGAACCCGGCGTGGTGGAAGGCCGAGGACGGATGGAATTAATACCGACGCGGGAGGGGGGCGCCGCATGAAGGGGGTAATACTGCACGGGGGGCACGGGACGCGGCTGAGGCCGCTCACGCACACCGGCCCCAAGCAGCTGCTCCCCATCGCCAACAAGCCCATGTCCCAGTACTGCCTCGAGTCGCTGAGGGACGGCGGGATGGAGGAGATCGCGGTCATAATAGGCGGCAACGGACACCAAAAGGTCGTCGACTATTACGGGGACGGGGAAAAGTTCGGCGTAAGGATCACCTACATCCTGCAGGACGAGCCGAGGGGGATAGCCCAGGCCGTCGGGCTCTGCAAGGAGTTCGTGGGGGACGACAGGTTTACGGTATTCCTGGGGGACAATATACTCAAAAAGGGGATCGGTGGGTATGCCGCCAAGTTTGAGGAGTCGGGCGAGGACGCCCACCTGCTGCTATGCAAGGTGGACAACCCGTCCCGGTTCGGGATAGCCGACCTTGACAGGGACGGCAACATTACAAAGATAATGGAAAAGCCAGAGGATCCGCCCACCGACCTTGCGGTCACCGGGATCTACTTTCTGACCCCCAGGATATTCGACATCATAGATAGGACGTCCCCCTCGGCCAGGGGCGAGCTGGAGATCACCGACGCCCTGCACAACCTGCTAAAGGCGGGCGGCAGGATCGGGTATGATACGGTCAACGACTATTGGAAGGATACGGGGACCCCCGGGGACATCATACACGCCAACCGGGCAATCCTGGAGGACATGGAGGGGACGGATCCCGGCGGCGCGTCCGCCCCCGGCAAGGCGGTCATAATGGGAAAGGGGACGCGCGCGGATCCGGGCTCCAAGATAATCGGCCCCGTGATCATCGGGGAGGACTGCGTGATAGGGGCTGGCGCCACGGTGGGGCCCAACGTGAGCGTGGGGGACGGGACGGTGCTCGAGCGGTGCACCATCCGGGACTCGATCATAATGTCCGGCTGCAAGG
>UYNY03000098.1 GCA_900620265.3 Nitrosopumilaceae archaeon
GTCGCCATCGCACCCCAAGCGCCTAGCGCATAAAAGCCCCGATCCGCCGCTTTTATCACACCCCGTCTAGCATGGCATGATACAGAGGGCGATAATCCCATTGTCGGCGCTCCTGGCCCTCGCCGCCATAGCGGGCAGACCGCACCTGTTTGCAATCCTGGCCGTCTCTCTCGCCGTGGCCCTCTGCTGGGGCAGGCTGGTTCGGGTGATGGCCCGGGTAAGGCCGGCCCCGTCCTCGCTCCCCAGGATCAGGATATCGGACATCAGGCCGGGGAGGCTCGTCCTGCTGCTGGGGCCCGTGCTGGAGATGCCGGGGTTCAGGGACATGCGCGACCTCATCGAGCAGGGGGTAAAGCCGCACATACTGCGGTCCGGGACGGCGGAGAACCCCCGCCTGCTGGGCACGAGGAGCGTCCTGTACCTGGTGCTATCCATCATGGTGATGGCGCCCGCCGGGGCCGCCCTCGCCCTGCTGGTGGACCCGGCGCTGGCGGCCGTCGCCGTCCTCCCCGCCGCCGCGCTGGGGGCGTACCAGGTCATGCTGAGATCAAGAACCTCTGACAGGAGGTCGGCCATAGAGGGCGAGCTGGCCCCCTTTGCGGCGATGGCGGGGATCATGGAGTCTGCCAGCGTCTCGCTGTTCTCAACCCTGTCGATGATATCAAGGTCCGGGATATTCCCCGCAATGAGAAGAGAGGGCCGCCGGATATCCGACATGGCGTCGCTCGGGATGAGCCCGACGGACGCACTGATGGACCTTGCCGCCTCGCACCCGAACCCGTCGTTCCGGGATCTGGTATCGGGGTACGTCTCGTCGTTCAACACCGGGGGCGCCGACACCGCCGCGTACCTGCAGGGGCAGGCAGGCAGGCTGTTCAGGTCCATGCAGTCGCGCATGTCATCATACGCGAGGCAGGCCGAGGGGATGGCGCAGGTGATGCTCGTGGTAATGATGCTGGTCCCGATGATGGGCCTCTCCATGACGTTCTTTGCGTCCGGACACCACGCCCAGTCCCTGATGCTGGTGATGCTGGTCGCCCTCCCGCTCGTGGCGGCGGTGATGGTGTGGCTGGCGCACTCTAAACAGCCGGTGTCATCCGAGGGGGCCGCCGTATCAATATGGATCCTCCCGGCGGGGGGGACGTGCGCCGTCCTTGCGTACCTGCTGGGCGGCCAGATCTGGGAGGTGATGGGATCCGGGATCGCGGCAGGCTGCATCACCAACGCCGTGCTTACCAGAAGGTATCTTGCAAGGGCCGCGGGGGTCGAGGCGGAGCTCCCCGAGTTCATGCGGCAGATGACGCGGCTCCGGAACATCGGCATCGACGTGGGCCGCTCGATCGGGATGGCCCGTGAGACGGCGTTCGGGGGGCCGTTTGACGACCTGCTGGCCGGTATCCACAGGAGGATGGCGGCAGGCGAGCCGCTAGAGGCCGCGGTCGCAGGATCCGAGATCCCGTCAAGGAACGCCCGGATCGTCTTTCTGATGCTGGGCAAGATACACGAGTCCGGAGGCGGGACGGCAAAGACGCTCGATGATATCACCCGGTGGGTGACAGAGTACGCGGACGCCAAGAGGGAGATGGTCGCCTCGCTGCGCGGCTCGCTGATGACGGCGTTCGTCGGGCCGGTCCTGATGGTGATGATGTCGGCCATATCGGACAGGATGGCCGAGGAGTTTGGCAGCATTGGCCCGTCCCACCTCGGGGGCGCCCTTGGCTCCATCTCGATAGCCCCCGACCCGCTCGGGCTCTCGCAGGCCCTGACTGTGGTGGCATCCGCCTGCATGGGGGTCGTCCTCTCCAAGATCAACTATTACAGCGCAAGGCACACGCTCTTTACGGGGATCATCACCGCGTCTACCATGGGGCTGATCTACGCGTCCCCGTACTTTCCTGACCTTTGAATGCGGCGGTACATCCAGTAGGCAGGTATCATGGATAGGACAAAGAGCACCAGCGGGATCGGGTCGGCCGGCAGCTCGGGATCCTCCTCCCGCACGTAGGCGGGCAGCATGCCAGAGGCCGTCCCTCCCCACGCGTTCTCCGCCGTGATCCTAGCACTGGACGGATCGTGATACACCAGGGTGCACGTCCTGCCGCACGGCGCGTCCGACTTTGTGCCGTCCACGTACAGCGCGGTGATGTGGCCGAACCCCGGCCCCGGGGAGACGGTCGCAGAGCCGGGCCGCCTGATGATCTCCAGCACGTTGTCATCTGCCACGTTCAGGTCTATCCTAAAGTCGGTGCCAAAGTCAATGTACGGATAGTCAAACTGCCGGGTGGTCCCGCCGGCGGTCACGTTGACCGACAGGGGGGAGAG
>UYNY03000099.1 GCA_900620265.3 Nitrosopumilaceae archaeon
ACCCAAAGTAGTGCAGCGCGACGGCGGCCCGGTCCTCGTACGAGGTGCGCATGTCGTCGGCAAGCAGCGGGTACGGGTACTCGACATATACCGGGCCATAGGCCACGGTGAGGGGCCGGAGCGTGCCTGAGACCGACGCGATCTCCAGTCCCGCGTTGGTTGCTGACACGAGGTACGTGATATCGTTGAGGCCCAGCAGATCGTCGCCCGTGGCGTTGAATATCGCCATCCCGGCCCCTCGGTCGAGCTCCCAGTATGACGTGATGTATCCGGGGCGCTCTAGCGGGAGCGTGCACATGGGGACGTGGCAGTCCTGAGCGACCTCAAGCCGCAGGTCGCTCTCCCGGACTATGTCAAAGTGGAGGGTGTTGTTGCGCTCGTTCTTCCACTTCATGTACGGCACGTGCTGGATCGTCTGGGGATCCCACGCATAGTACGTCCCGTCAAGGTTGCGGGCCGCGTATCCGTTCGTGTCATTCAACACCCTCTCCTCCAGCACGAGGTTGATCCTGGCCCCGACTATCTCGGGGCGTAGTGTGACGGTCCTCACGATCGGCACGATCCTGCACTTTATCTTGCCGTCGGATATGGTGCAGACCTTCTTGAGCCAGGTGACAGTCTGCTTTATCGACTGGCCGGTCGTGGTGCACGTCTCGTATGTCAGGCCATCCGGCAGGTAGCCGGCGTTACACCTGCCGGGGGCCTCGTTGTTCACGACGGCCCTGCCGTATACGCACCCAGAGTAGGGCGAGCTCCGGGAGCACTTTTCAGACGCCTTTTGTTGGAACCACGAGGTAGACCCGGGATCCACGTACGTGCTGGCATCAACGATGTCAAGGCCGCCGGTCACGCCGAGCGGCGAGACCCTCATCCCGACGCAAGTCGGGCTGCCAGAGAACCAGATCAGATAGTAGAAGGAATCCCCCGGGTAGTGGGTCCCGTCCGGGTTGTTCCTCGGCTCTCCCATGTACTGGACGGGTAGCATCTCCCCCTGGATCCGGACGTGGCAGGGGGGCGAGAGCGAGCCGAAGGCGGGCTCGATGCAGGCGAGCAGGCACGTGACCAGACAGATGGCGGTCAGCAGGATCCTGTCCAACGTATGGGATGCCCGTAAACCTAAAAAGGCACTCCCCGTTGGCACTTTGGACGGACATCGATCTACCGAATAGATCGAGTCAGTATATCTTAGAGTCGTCTAGATGGGCAAAGTCAGTCAATTCGAACACCCCTCCTCTATATACTTCTCAAATTCACCAAGAGCTGTCTCGTACGACTTTCGTGTTATAAAAGGATGCATGGGTTCCTTTACCTTGCTAGGGTCAGCAGTGACCCCATCGGCATAGCTGGTGTGCATTATCGACACTTCTGTTGGATATCGCTCAATGTACGTAAGTCCACGCTCACATACTTTTTTGATTTTTTCCATTAAGTCTAACAATATGAGCTCAAGAGACCACCTGTATGGAAATGTATGTTTCATGGATTCAGACCATGAGCAAAGCGGGCAACAGAAATCTGTTCCTTCCTCAACCACGATAGGATAAAGGGCCTTCCCACAGATCATACAATTCATGTAAGCCATTATATCACCTCTTTCTCCTTGTGACACACTGTGTAGTTGCATCCCTGCTCCATACAGAATGTGCTCATAATGCCTTCGATTTGGACCTGGATCTTGTTCTGTAGATCCATGTCCTCGAAGGCTAGGAGGTAAGGGTAGCCGATCATATGTCTTCCTCCAAACAAAGCGAACAAAGCCTACCATATCCTATTATCGGCATGCCGCATCTCTGGCATTTATTGGGGTGGCTTGTCATGAATCGATCTCGTGTAGTTTCAAGAGAGTTGAGGGGGACAAAGCTAGTCATGGCAGAGCCCTCCCTTAGACGCGTGGACTCCTCGAAGTCGCCGATGCGTTCAGCCACTTTGTTTGGCACGGGCGGCATACACGCTGGAGCTTATAAAAAGATTTCAGATATACTGCTTTACTCATAATCCAACATGAAATCATGCGATGGGCCTTTTTTTGGTGGGTCTTTGACGGGGAACCAACCGCAGGGCCCATTCGACAGCGTTCTCCACGCGCCACCTCATACCGGCGGAGCCCCTGTACGTGACGGCGGCCCCCGCCGCAATCAGCGGGGCGGCCACCAAGGCCATCAGGTACGTATAGTCCTCCCTGTAGATGGCCGTCGCATACACGTCCCGCTCGGCGGCAAACGTCGCGCTGGAGCCGGGGGCGTCGATCCCCTCCCACCGGTCAAAGACATCCCGCACCAGGAACGACAGCACCTCCCGGTCGGGGGCCCGTATGACTACCTCGTCCCCGTGCCCGTAGACGCCGGATCCCTCGCCGTCCACCACCTCCACCAGCACCTCCCTCTCGTACGTGGCCTCCACGATAGTGTCACCGCCAAGCTGCACATCCAGCGGGACGCCGGGCGGATGCACTGCGCCGTTCACCCACACGTCACGTAGCGCGTACCCGTGCCCGGAGATCGTCTGCTTTGACGGCAGGTCGGCCACAAAGCGCACGGGCCCCAGCTCGTCTGAGTACGGGGTGCGGCCAACGTGGTCGGCCCCGTCGATCCCGAGCCCGAACGGGACGGACAGCTCCGTGCCGGCCGGATCGGACGCCCGCACGTCGACGGCGAATATGCGCCTTGCCTCGAACTCTTTTGAGACGGATACCGGCTCGTACCCGTCCCGGGACGCCGTCACCGTGACGGACGCGGTCCCCTCCTCGTCGGGCGTTATCAGGAACGACGAGTCGCCGGTCCGGACGAACGGCAGGTCCGTCAGCAGGTCGTATATGGCGCCCACGAGCCCGGTCACCTCCAGCGGCACGCCCCTGCCGACCCTCACGTCCCCAGAGTCAAAGTCCACGTCTATGTCAAGCGTGCCGGCCGTCGCCAGTATCTCGTACTCTGTCGCCCCCGTCCCGGATACGACGGATATGGCGCCGCCCCCGGGCCTGCCGGTTATCTTCATGCGCCCGTCGTCCACCACCAGGTCCAGCTTTGAGGTGATCCTCATGTCATCCTCGACGCCGACCGGAACCCCCGCGTCATCGACCTGGTGCACCACGAACGGGAACTCCTCGTCAATGTTGACCACGCCGGGCGCCAGCACCTCCAGGGACGAGGCCGTCCTTGACGGCGACAGCACCACGCTGGCCGGATCCACGCCCCCGAGTATCGCCGTGATGTGGGACGGCCCGTCCAGCACGCCCCGCACGACGACGGAGTTGGACCCGGGCGGGCCCGCGTGGACCCGGGCAGAGTCGGAGTGGACCAGGACCGACGCCCGGGGGCCGAACGTGGCCGGCATGTCCACGAGGGCCCCGGATCCGTCATGGACTGACACCAGGGCCACGTCACGGACGCCGCCGGGGAGGGCCGGCAGGGGCGTTATCTGCAGGCCGAACCTCTCGCTGTGGGCCGGCACGACGCCGACCCGGGAGGTCCCGTGGGCCAGCCCCTCCCCCGACACTGTCAGGACGTGCTCGCCGTGGCTTGAGCCTGACACCTCGAACTCTATCGCGTTGGTCTTTGCAATATCCTCCGATACGCGGTACGCCCCGCGGTGCTCGAGGCCGCCGTTTGACGAGACAAAGACGCGGTCCGTCCCACCGGGCCGCGCCGGGCTCACCACCACCTCCTCCGATATTATCCCCGACGCGACGCCCCCGTCCCCGGCCACAAGATACCTTGACTTGTCAGAGTTGTATAGCCCGACCACCGCCCACGCCCTGCCGTCCGTCACGGGCGGGTATACCCAGGCCATCAGCAGGTTGGGCTCAAGGTCCTTGCCGTCCAGGTCACCGACAAGGTTCTGGTGGCGCACCTCGATGTTGCCACCCTGCATGCGCGCAGGCCCTACAAAGAACGTCCCGCGCCCAGAGCCGAACTCCTCGGTGCTGGCCGCCACCACCGCCTGCCCCCTCTCGCCCGTGTAGAGGATCCCGCGCGCGACCCCGTCAACGATCCTGACCAGCAGGCCCTCGTTGTGCCGGGCCGGGCCGGGCTCGAATCTTGCAATGTCGGGGTGCTGGGAGTGCAGAAAGACGTCGACGGCGTGCGGCGGCCGGAACGGCCTGCCGTCCTTTTCAAGCCAGACATAGTAGAACGCCGTAGAGTCCTGCATCGCGATCCCCGGGGCGACGGCGATCCTTACCTCGATGCCGCGCGCGGCCTTTTGGATCGTCACGGTGTGGGGACGGAGGCCGTCCGAGCTGGCCGTAATGTCCCCCGTGCCGCGAACGTCAACCTCGACCCTCGCGTGGTAGGTGCCGTTCTTTATCAGGACGGAGTGGGGGATCCCCATCGAGCCGGACCCTGACAGGCGCACGTCAAGGTCGCCGCCAAGCTCGACCGGGGCGCCGCCCTCGTCGGACACCATCACGTAGATGGGGACATAGTCGGCAAGGATAACATCGGACGCCGGTATGATCCTCAAAGAGGCCGGCCCGCCGTGGGAGACCACCCTGGTGGTGGCATCCTCGACCCCCGAGCCGCCGGCTGCTGACACCACCGTCTGGCCGCCTGCCAGCGGCGTTATGGGGAATATCCCGTGCCTTTGGTACGGCAGGACGGGGACGCTCTCCGGTACGTCCAGTATGTGCGGATCCTCCGCCGAGAGGAGCACGAGCGAGCCCTCGGGGGCCGCCTCGTCCAGCAGGATCATCCCGTGGTACTCGTGGCCGAGGATCATCTGGTCGGGCACCCAGAGCGAGCCGTCGGCGTGGGCCGCGCCCGCGCATGCAAGCAGGACCACGAAGCACGGTATCCTCATCACGGGCA
>UYNY03000100.1:0-2016 GCA_900620265.3 Nitrosopumilaceae archaeon
GAAGATAAGTCCGGTAGACACGCATGAATTTATCAGGTATCATACACATGGTTTAGCCGGTTTCAGGCCATGGATAAATGCCATCAGCAACATACGTATAGAGAAGGTAAGATCCATAGTAAACGAGGTTCCAAGCTCTTGGAATTTGGAAGATAAAGACAGAGAGGCGCTGATTAGTTTCATTATGGATCGCAAGGATCTGCTCGGGGAGATCATCGATAGATCCCGAGGGTTTTGATTATCGAGGACGATCAGATGACCCCCGGGTTCGACGGGCCCGGGGGATCATCGGATGGGACATACGGCAGTTGGCCATAATTGCAGATTGGGCGGGGGCAGGATCACGCATGTAATGGATAGGCCCAAAAGCGGCACCGACTAGGCCCATGCCCACCTGAAGGAGGATCCATCCTATAATCTATATATGTGAATGCGGGGGCGGTGGCATCATGGGGACGAAGCAAAGGCTGTTTAAATACTCGGTAATCAAGTATGTGCCGGATGACGTACGTGACGAGGCAATCAATGTGGGAGTGCTACTAAGATCCACCGAGGACAAGAAATTCGACCACAAGGTGGTTACAAACTTTGGGAAATTTAGAAAGATTCCAGACGCCCCTATTTTGAAGGAGGCATTAGAGAAGCTTATAAACGAATACGACGGGGCAGAGTCTCTCGAAGACATGTATAAGAAAATGAACCACAAGATCAGGCTTTCCATTCCACGTTCAATGATGGTAAACAACCTTGAAGAAGACAAGAAAGCTTTATTTGACGAATTTGTAAGTGTCAGAGACGATCCTGCAAAAGAGTCTGTGCCCGACATGATAAGACAACACATTTGGGACAGTATAAAATCAAAGGATGGAGCCACGTATAATAAGCCAGTCAAAGGAAAAGAGAGCACGTTTGTTTTTGACTATTACTACAAAAATGGTGATCCAAAATTTGTGAGTGTTATGGCATTTACTAGCATCCATGCATTAAACAAGACAAAGGCATTTGACTGGTCGGTATTGGATATAATGAATGTCCATAAATATAAGATAGGATCCTTTTTACCGTTGCTTGTAGAGCCGCGTGGCCACCATACCGGAAATACGGCTCGTGGATACTATGATCAGGCAGTAGGCATCTTGGACGATAGGGGATACCACTTCTCATGTGTAAATGGAAACGACAGCTGGAGGGACAAGGTTGATTCCTTTCTCCAGATATGACGCAGTACGGATGTGACGGTAATCCGGACACGAATGAGTCCCATCGCACGCAGGTTATGGCTTTCGGCCCTACTATGTGAGGTACACGGTATCACATTCAGGTTCCAGAAACATGTTGATGTGGCTGTGTCCACATGAGCCACGGGAACTGAGAGCCAATCGCAGACCTGTGGATTCAAATACAGGCAACCGGCCGGATCCCCTACTTGTAGATCGCGTTGAGGCGCCAGCGGATGTGGTGGAAGCACGCCCCGAGGTAGGGGGCCTTCATCCCCTTCAGGAAGAGCATGCCTCCCCCGGCCCGCGGCGATACAAAGCAGCCGTCCTCGTCGCCGTGCTTGTGATCCACGTACGAATAGAACCCGTCGACGGGGAACCTGTCGCCCGACTCTAGGATCAGCCCGGGTTGGATCTCTGCACGCGCCGCCACGGATGCCCGCCCGGAACCGGCTCCTATATCCCTTGCGCGGCGGGCAGGGCCCGCAATCTGCAGGCCCGGGCGTGAAAGGCATTAATACCATCGGGCGGGCGCGGCCCCCCTATGCCCGGCAGGTTGCAGACTAGGGGGAGAATCGACATCGGCAGGATGTTTGATCTTGACATACCACACGACGAGGAGAGCGGGCTGCCGCTTGCCACCGTAAGCGAGCAGTACTACTCGATGGACGACCTAGTGCTGGACGAGGAGGTCAAGGAGAGGATCGCGTACATCATAGACGAGAACAAAAACATCGGCCGCCTGCTAGAGTACGGCCTAAAGCCAAAGCAGAAGATCCTGCTGTGCGGACCCCCGGGG
>UYNY03000100.1:2026-7488 GCA_900620265.3 Nitrosopumilaceae archaeon
GAACCGGCAAGACCCTCACATCAAAGGTCATCGCGAGCGCGCTGGGCCTGCCGCTGGTGCGGGTCGAGCTTGACTCGCTGGTACCGTCTTTCCTTGGGGAGACAGGGGACAACCTGCGCAAGGTGTTCGACCTGGCGGAGGAGTCGAGGTGCGTCATGCTGTTTGACGGGTTTGACGTGATCGCAAGGCCGCGCGACGACGGGCAGGAGCACGGCGAGATAAAGCGCGTCATCAGCAGCTTCATGCAGATGGCGGGGGGCTACAACGGAAGGGGCATGCTGGTGGCCACCAGCAACCGCCAGCACCTCCCTGATCCCGCCGTATGGCGCAGGTTGGACGACATGCTGCTGTACGACATGCCCGACGCCGGGAGGCGGCGGCTCCTGCTCGGGAGGCGCCTTGCGGCCATCGGGTACACGGCGGGGCCGGGGAATCTCACGGGCAGGACGAGGGGTTTCTCGGCGGCCGACATCGCTGGCGTCTGCGAGGACGCGATGCGGAGGGCGGTGCTAGCGGGCAGGAAGGTGGGCGGGGACGACATCGAGTGGGCCATGCGGGAGCGCAGGCGCAGGAAGAGGGCCATCAAAGCCGGCGCATGACGCCCCGCGTCATCCGCCTTGCGCTGTGCCGCCCCGCTCCGCGTCCATCTCGTCGCCCAGCCTGCAGGCGCGGTCGTAGATGCGCTCAAGCTCCCCGACATAGTCGGCGTGCGGTATCCCCTCGTCGTCGGCCCTTATCCCCCGGATGGCGTGGCCCCGCCCCGACTTTTTGAACTCGTACGGGGCCACCTCGTCAAACTCCAGATAGTCGCCGGGCCGTAACCCCGACCTCCTCCGGGCGGCCGGGCTCGCGCGGCTCGACTGCATGTACGTGCTGATCTCGTCTATTATCGGGGAGCTGTGGGTCGTCAGCAGTACGCGCAGGCCGGCCCGGACCATCCTTACTATGCACCTTGCCATCACCACCTGGCCCCCGACGTGCAGGTGGGACTCGGGCTCCTCGATCACCAGCAGCGAGCCCGGTACCGCCACGTGCTTTAGGTATAACGTGACGGGCGCGATCTCTGACGCGGCGGCGGACGCCGCCTGCAGCGGGACGGTGGTGCCGCGCGAGCGGTACAGTATCTCGCGGCGCGCGCCGGCATTTGTCTTCAAGTCGATGCTGCCCGACAGCAGGTCCGACTCGATGCCCGACCCGAGCCCGTAGAGCGGCCCGCGCTCGTCAGGCAGCAGGAGGGCGCCGTCATGGTCCGCGATTGTCCCGGCGAGGCGGGGCGAGTGCGCCACCGGGCGGCAGGGGCCCATGCTGCCCGTCACGTCGGCGCCGCGCATCCAGGATTCCAGCAGGGCGGATCTTGCGGCGGGAAATCGGGCCGAGGCGGGGGGCGTCCCGGGGATCCGTGACTCCTTGATTATCCCCCTTACCAGGGACTCAAGGTCAGGCCCGCCCGCGCCATCCCGCGGGGAGGCCCTCCTGACTGACACCTTGCCTGCCAGCGACGCGGAGAACCCGCCCCTCACGGCCACCCTTGCGGGCCCGGCCCCCCTCCTTGCAAGGCCGCCCGCGGGGCCGAGGCTGGCCGCGATATGCCCCAGCAGGGCGGCCGGAAAGAGCTCGCGCAGTACATAGGCGCGTATCCTGCCTGCAAGCCTGCCGGGGACGGGGGCGCGCAGTGCTCCCCCCGCGCGCGGGATCTCCCCGAACCGCCCGTATACGCGCTGGAGGAGGGGGAGGTGCCCAAGGCGGGAGGGATCCGGGGCGGGCAGCGTCCCGTTCTCGGCCGACACTATCGAGTGTACGAGGGCGGCCGCGTACGACTTGCCCGAGTTGTTTGGGCCGGTGAGTATCGTCAGCGGCCTGAGGTCGATCACCCCCTCCGATATAGGACCGAGGTCCCTGATGCTGATCCGGAGGTCGCGCCGTTCCCCGTCCCGCCCTGCGCGTGCCATGCCTCTGGGCCCGCGGGCCGTCACTTATGACTGGATCGCCCGGGCCGCCTGCGCGGCCCACAACACATATGCAGCGCCGCCCGGGATGCAGGGTATGGGAGACCACCCGGGGGGACTGTTGGGCGGGCACGCAAGTGACGGCGGCACCGTGTCAGAAAGGCTTGGCGCCCTGCTGGAGAGGCGGGATCTTTCCGGATCCCTGCGGGGCGAGCTGGAGTCGCTGGTGAAAGACGCCGCGAGGCTGGAGTCGGGGGAGGAGATCGAGAGGTTAAGAGATCTTGCGGCGCTCGGCGTCTCCGTGCTGTCCGTGCACCACGAGATCGCCACGCCGATTGCAAGGATCAGTGAGAGGCTGGACCTCCTGCTGGAGAGGTGGGACGCGTGGGACATGGACAGAAAGCGGGACTGGACGGCAAAGTGCCTGCATGATGCCGAGATCATCGGCGCGCTGAACCGCTATGTAGGATCGTCCGGAAGACGGCTGGGTTCCACCCGGGAGAGGGTCGATATCGGGGCCGCCATAGGCCGCGTCCGGGACGGGTTTGCCGGCCTGCTGGGGCAGCACGGCATACAGTTAGAGGTGGAGGCCGGCGAGGCTCCCCCGGTGTACATGAGACCAGCATCGCTTGATTCGGTGATCACCAACCTGGTCGCCAACTCGGCAAGGGCCCTTCTGGTGGCGGACAGGAGCAGGGTGGTCGTCGTCTCGTACGGGGCGGAGGGTGGCGACCTCGTGGTGCGCGTCCGGGACAACGGGCTCGGCATCAGGCGGGAAGAACTAGGGGGCATCTTCGGGGCGTTCAGGACGTCGGGGGGCGGCACCGGGCTGGGCCTTGCGATCGTGCGGGAGATCGTCCGTGGGCACGGCGGCGATATCACGGTCAAGAGCACGTCCGAGGAGGAGGAACCGGGGGGTGGCGGGACGGAGTTCACGGTGAAGCTGCCGCTTGAGGGGCTGCGGGAGGAGTGAGGTGGCCGCCGGGGGCGGGGTGCAGGCGTGGATCCGGGCCGTGCCCTGGAGCACCGGCAGGGGGACGAGGCAGGCCCCGGCGCCCGGAATAGGTTTATAATGATACATCCGGCCCCGCCGGCTCATGGAGCCGGCGGTTGATTGTAAGGGAGTCGTCTCGGTAATCACCCAGACCGGGCCTCCGAGGTAGTCTGGCAGATGCCATCAGGGGATCTGGTGGAGGCAGACTTTTTGGTCTGTTGCAACCATGGCAAGTCACCCGGTGCCTGTACCCACACGGTGGAGGCGCTCAGGGACAACTTCCTGAACATAAGTGAGATCAGCGCCGTAAAGCCGTTTGGAGACACCGAGGACATGTGCGTCACTGGGACGGCCATGATACGTCCATCCATGAGGGCCAAATTCGAAAAGGATCTAAAGGAGGTAAAGATCCGCGGAAAGGGCAAAAAGATCACAAAGGCCGTGGTCACCCTTCCGCCCAAATGACTCGGGGGCGCCTTGTTCCTCTATGTCAAACATAAGGATGTGTCGGACAAATCAGTCGTGACTAAACTTCGCAGGACGAAGATGTTTTCCAGCATACGGCCATACAGGAAAAATATGTTAAAGCTGAAGACGGAAAAGGCCATGTTCAAACGAGAAAAGGAAGAAATATCTGCCTTGAAGAAGAAGCTTGAAGACAGGCCTTATATCGTGCGGGTTACCAGGGTGCTTGCAGATCCTGAAGAAGTTAAAAAGACCCTGCCGCGTAGATACGTACATCTGTTTACAGACATAGACAGCACCCTCACGTGTGCTAATGAATCCTTCATAGACAGCAGCGCCAAACTGTACATAGACAAGCTTCAAGAGATGGGATGCCGGTTTTATTTCTGTAGCGGGAGAGATCGCCCAAGCGTCAACTGGTTCAGGAAGAAATACAATACTGGCAGCTATGCCATAGCAGAGAACGGAGGAATAGTGATAGGAATGGAAGACGAGGCCACAATAGGGAACAAGCGTGAGCCCAACAAACTACTCAAGTATTTGAAGGGCAATCCAAATACTGAAGACGTAAAGATGGATGACAAACAGAATAATAGAGAGACAGAAGTAGTGCTTTTGAAAAACTCGATAACTGAGGCCGAGTTAAAGCGAGCAATCAGGAATTCGAGAGCAAGAGTAGAATATCACGCAGGCAAAAACACCTACCATATAACAGCCAGAGGCGTCAACAAGGGCACGGCCATAGGTGCCTTGAAAACACGGCTAAACATAGACGACGAGTTAGAGATGATCGTCGGAATGGGTGACAGCATGTTAGATGTGCCCATGTTCAAAAAAGTCGAAAAAGCATTCGTGGTAAACCCCGACAGAGAATTGAAGAAAGCCATACGCCGGTACAAGGACAAGGTGACGATTCTTTCGGCGCCTCCCAAGGCCATCAGGGAGATATACAAAGTCCTGTTTCCGTATAGTTGACATGCCTCTGGTATGGGACATCACAAGGTTGAAAACCATCCAAATTATTAAAACAGCCCACATGACCGCAAGTTCTGGTTTTTGAGTTAAAATCTCAAGAGTTAAAACCACCGAAATCTTTAAAAAGCGTCTAAGTAGCGGGTGAGCAGATGGTATCGAATAAAATGCCGGATCTTGAAACATTTGGCAAGATGTTTATGACAATTGTGGGGGAGAAAGGACGGCTAAAACGTAGGAACAAATCAAACGATGTACCAGATTTTGGGAGGAGGATCGAGCTTTGTGACGAGATAATGGACGGGATAAATCGTATTCGCTCCAAGATCTATGATGCTGATAAATTAGAATACACTCCACGCTACGAGCATGATTTTGAACATCAGGCATTCATGAAGGAAGCACGTAGTCCGGATGGGCAGGGTACTCTGGAATATACACGCAGATTGCTAAAAGATGCACAAGATGCATCAGACACAGAGTCAAAGGCGATCATAGGCAGGATCATCCAGCAGGTTGATCAGTTAGCAGGGCAGAGTGAGGATGATTATCATGATGAAGTTGAAAGCTAGTACAGGGGAGGGGCCCGCCGGATAGATCAAGCACGGATCAGACGTCCCAGTACATGCCTCGCCCACCAATCGGGGCACCCGCATTACAGGCTTTAATACACGGGGCCCCGGGGGGTGCCCGTTGAGGATACTGGTGACCGGCGGGGGAGGGATGCTCGGGAGGGCCCTCGTGCCGCTGCTGGAGGAGGCCGGGCACGAGGTGCTGGCCGTCGGCAGGTCGGGCGGCCCGAGAGTCGCCAGGTGCGACATCACCGACCATGCGGCCGTAAAGAGGACCGCCGCCGGGTTCAGGCCAGGCGCCCTCGTCCACCTTGCTGGGATGACGGGGAACGTCGCGTGCGAGGAGCATCCAAAGGGCGCGATACAGACCAACGTGCAGGGCACGTACAATGTGATCTCGGCGTGCTCCAAGTACGGGCCCGCCGTCGTGCTCGCATCCACCCGCGAGGTCTATGCCGCCTCGGACGGGATACTCACAGAGTCATCAAGGATGGACCCCATGAACATCAACGG
>UYNY03000101.1 GCA_900620265.3 Nitrosopumilaceae archaeon
CAAGCAGAAGACGGCATACGAGATTCGCCTTAGTCTCGTGGGCTCGGAGATGTGTATAAGAGACAGCTCCGGGCCTGTATATCAGCCCCGCGCCCCCCCATCTCCGGGCCTGTATATCAGCCCCGCGCCCCCCCATCTCCGGGCCTGTATATCAGCCCCGCTCCACAAATAATTGACACAGACCAAGATCGCGCGCTTTCACGAGACAGCCCCCTGTCATGTCATGTCATTGGCGGGCCCTCTAGGCCCGCCTTGCCCCCCTGTCTGTCGGCCCAGCCTCCGCCGGGCTTTGATCTGTAATGTTTCTTGGCTTGGCGTCTTGGCTTGGCGTCTTGGCTTGGCGTCTTGGCTTGGCGTCTTGGCTTGGCGTCTTGGCTTGGCGTCTTGGCTCGGCTTGACGGCTCGGCGCTTCCCACACCATTTACTCTGTTCCCGTATCGGCTACCGGCTCCAGGTTCGGCCCCCGCTCCCGGAGATCTCTCGTACATACAGCAGGACGGCGCCCGCCCCGGAGACGCCGCCCGCCAGGGCCAGCGCCATACGCACGGGACACGCTACATAGTCGTCAAACGTCTTCCCGGCGAGCTCCGGCTTTGAACCGTCCCACGCGAGGGCCACTATGGACAGCCCCAGCAGGACGACAGCAGCCCAGCAGGCGATCCCGTACACGGTACGGCCCATCCCGGCGGCTGATAAAAAAATAGGGGTGGAGCACGCCCTGGCAGGCGCCCGCGCAGGATGTCTGACTGACGTCCGCGCGCCCGGCACGGATCTGGTCGCCCTCGACATCGGACACGAGGTACTGGCCGGCCTCGAGGCCCAGGGCGCGGACCGGCCCGGCCGGGATGGCCACAACGCCCCCCGGATCGACCAAACCATCCTGACGGACGCCCTGTCCCCGGGACCCGGCACAAAGCCCGGATCTGCGCGCGATCTGATCGCCCCCCGGGCCAATACCGATCGCGCGCCCCCTGATCGCCGGGATTTTTAACATGCGGGTCAAGATCGTTTGCCGGCAACCCACATTACGGGACGCATGCGTACCGCCTGCATGGTAATGTGGCGCGGCCCGGGTGCACGCTGATGTCAGACGTCTGGCTCGACTGGGCCCGGATCGCCATGATCGTGGCAGAGAACGTATACAGGGTGGGATTCACGCTGGATCCCGGAACCTGCCTCGTCTTTGACGCATATGTGGAGGAAGACTGCAGGACCATGTACCGGCTGCAGGTGGAGTCCGACCCCCGCATTAACGTGGGGGAGCCCCTGTACTTTATAGGCGTCACCAACAACGTGGGCACGAAGGTCAGCGACCAGCTAAAGAGGGCGTTTGCTCGGGTCTCCAAGAGGAGGCGCCGGCCCCAGATCGGATTCTGGCGAAACTTCCTAGGCGTGCCCTATCTGGATGTCGTGATAGCCCGACAGTTTATAAGCCCCCAGGCCGCCATCAGGTTCGGGAAGAAGCATGGACAGGACGGCATCCTCGAAGTCTGGGCAGACGGTAGCCACGAGCACATCGAAACGGATCAAGAACACGTTCTCTAGGTCCAAGAACGAGTACTTTACCCCCGCCACCCTCTTCTCGCTATGCAGGTACGGGTTCCCGTTCGAAAAGCTGCCGGAGGAGGCAAAGGAGATGTTGATGGAATACTGCGAGGAATATACCAAAAGGTGCACCCACCCGGGGGACGAGATAAAGATCGCCTCGCTGGACGTTCCCCCCGAGGACCAGTTGAGATAGCCCCTGCCGTCCCGCCAGTACGGCCCGCCTACTCAAAGGATATATTGAATTAGCCCGGATGCCGGTGCGTTGGAATCCCGCAGGACATCCTCCTCCGGCGGATCGAGGGTCATAAAGAACACGTTCTCTAGGTCCAAGAACGAGTACTTTACCCCCGCCACCCTCTTCTCGCTCTGCAAGTACGGGTTCCCGTTCGAAAAGCTGCCGGAGGAGGCAAAGGAGATGGTGCGTGAATACTCGAGATATCATGCCTCAAGATGCACCCACTCCGACGGCGAGATAAAGATCGCCTCGCTGGACGTGCCCCCCGAGGACCAGCTGAGATAGCCCGCCATATCGCTCGTGCCCGCCGTGGATTATATCTGACGCAGGCGCCGGGCCCGCGGGATGGACGGCAGCACGCCGGGGGACGGCCGGACATGGCGCGTCAGGAACACGTCCGCGCCCGACTGTCTCAACGAGTACTTTGCGCCGGCCGCCATATTCCCGCCGTGCAAGCATGGGTTCTCGCCGGGCGGGATGCCAGAGGCGCGGAGGATGGCCCTGGAATACAAAAAGATCTACCCTGCCGGACGCACCGATCCGCGCGTGGCGGGGCCCCCGCCCCACACGGACGTCGGGCCCGGCGGCATGGTGATCGGTGCCGACGAGCCGCCCATCAGCGCCCCCCGGGCGGGCAGCCGGCCCCCGGATCCTGCACGCGGCCCGGACGCGCTCCCCGGATCCGGAAAAAACGCACAAAGTGCACGCCCGATCCGCTAAATGCACATCCCGGATGCACTTTCCGCATTTTCCTAGTGCATGAAATGCATATTTTAGATGCAGAAAATGCATTTTTCTAGTGCACAAAATGCATTCCCACGCCTGTCCCCCCGACCCGCATTCCCTCATGGAAACCAGAAAACACGCGCCCCGCGCACCACTCACGTGGGGTATACAACACACCGGCTGGCCCTGAACGGGCCCCCGCTCCCCCACCACCTGACCGGGCCTGTATATCCGCCCCGCTCCCAAAATACAGCCCTCTGTCATTGTCATGACACGTCACATCATAGGCGGACCCTGAGGGCCCGCCCGGCGCCCCATCCTGTCATGTGTCGGCCCGGCCTCCGCCCTGGCTTTGATCTGTAATGTTCTTGGCGTCCTGGCTTGGCGCCACCCCCCGGCTATCGGCAGGTCTCTGACGTGGTGTCTGTCCGGCAGGCCCCCCGCCCGGCTCGGCGGCCCGGCGCCCCCTCGTACACTTTCCGTATCAGTTACCGGCTTCTGGCAGCCGGAGCGCCCCCGTACATACGGCGGGACGGCGCGATCCACATGGCGCGTGCTTGGCATACGGCCCCGGCCCGCGTCCGGGCGGCGCCGATCGCCCGGATCCGGGGATCCCCGGCGCATGGGCGGGTTTCGGGGGAGATCCCACCCTCCCGGGGGGTATCCGGGGCGTCCCGCGGCTTGATTTCGGCACAAAATTGAGGCTGGATCATTCTTTTATACCTGCCATATTTACCCCGGCCGTGGACATGCGGGCGGCACCCACTGTAGCAGGTCTGGCGGCACTGGCCGCGCTGGCTCCCGGCGCGCTGGTCTCCCATGCGGCATCGCCGCACGCCCAGTTCGAGGCCGGCGTCCCGCTTGAGGAGATCAAGTGCGGGGAGGGCCTTGTCCTGCTCGAGTCGCCGCGCGGCAGGCCGGCGTGCGTCACGGAGGGGTCTGCCGGGAGGCTCGTGCAGCGCGGGTTCGAGGAGGTGGTGCCCGTTGTTACTGACCGGGATGTTGTCGTACCCGGCGCGATGCCGAACATGGTGTCCGGCAACGACACCGGAGTCGAGTCTGCAAATGATGAGCCATCAGACGCGTCGCCTGTAGACATCATGGAGATCATGGAAAAGATGCGCGGTAGCGAGCCCTTGATCTTGTTTGGTTACAAGAAAAGTGTGACAGACCAAGCCGAACAACTTGATTTGATACCTGACGAAAGGTATGAGTACGTGTTCAAGATGCCGCCTGAAGACCCTGACGCATTTGCTGAAAAGATCATGACAGTAATGGATGACCGTATAATAAAAAAGACACATACCATGTCGTCGGGGTTTTGGTACGAGTATACCACTGAACGTGGACAGGTTATCATGGAATCTATAGGTGACATTCCTACCGTAACATATGTTGTGAACGAGGTACACTCCGACGACGTGGATACATTTATCAGTCGAGTACTGGACGGGTTTGGGATAGATGCTGATGAAGACGAGATTGATTATTCGCCGTACTGGGTCTTGGGATTAGGCATAAAACACCCGTTAGTTGAAGTACACCAGAAATGGGAGAATGGTCTGGAGGTACATCGCCACTATGTTGATTTTGAATTTGAGTCGACTAGGACTGAAGTTTTCTTTGGCGACTGGATCTCTGATTTTGACAAGTTTGAATTGTACCCGTTTAATCTAGCGACATTAACAGCACACGAATATCTTGTAAATTCTGAAGAATTGAAGAAAGAGGATTGTAATTATCTAAGTAATGTCGCCTATGTTAGTGGTAAAATTGATATATTTAATGGAAGGCCTGTATATGAAATGGATGTGGGTACGTGCACAGTGCCGTACAAAACAGAAATGTTTAGGTCGGGACCTTCTGATTTTTACTATGGGTTTGTTGTATATGTAGACGCAGTCACCGGTGTACCATTGTTTGCAGGCAAGGAAGAAAGTAATGGCACGTGGAACTGGCTCAATACCAAGGGGTTGGTTTCATGAGAGTCTGGCTTGCCCTTTCGTTAGTTTTGGCAGCACTATTTGTCACGACAGAAGTATATGCCCAGAGCTCAGAGTTCCTAGTGCCGCTGGGGGTCGTGGGCCAGTCCGGCGTCCAGAACGTTACCAGCGTTGGCATCAACATCGACGCCCTCTCCCTGCCCACCATGGAGATTACCGTGTTCGGCGAGACCGTCACGGTGACCCACGAAGAGACGTACTTTAAGAGCGATACCGAGTACACGTACGTGGGTAGCACTCCCGGCCTACAAAATAATGTCTTCATCGCTGTGATTGATGATGTAGCAATGATGGAGCTTGATCGGCACACCAACAGTTATGTGATGGCTCCGTTAGATAATGGGCACCAGATAGCCAGGTATGATCCAGTAGGATACTTGGCCGATGTCGAAAATAATGAAAACCCATCCCTCAACCCTAACCACGCTCGTATAGTGCGTGACGCACCCCGCGGCGAGTTCAGCTCTGAGCTATACGAAAAGCTTGAAATAAACGCGATATACCTTTACACGGATGCTGCCGAATCTCACTTCGGTGAGCTTAGACAGACCGGCGTACAACTGGTTGCAAACATTGTGACTGCACGTGTTAACACTGCGTTTAGACACAGCGAGATGCCTCTCGTATTGATGGATGTCGGCCTTGATAACGCGCAGCTTGGGTACCGGGAGGCTGGAATGAAGACCGACTTAGAAAGACTGATTAGAAAAAACGACCGGATGTTGGAGGTCGGACTTGCCGATCGCAACAGGGAGAATGCTGACATTGGCGTCTTTATCACAAAACAGGGAAACAGTGACAAGGCTAGTCATTGTGGTCGTGCCTCTAGCATACTTGCAAGTCCAGAGGATGCGTTTGTCATTGCCAATCTAGACTGTAACTTGGTGCCTCATTATAATAGACTCATCTCGGGATTTGGCAAGCCTCTTGGCATGATAATGGCCCACGAGATCGGCCACCTATTTGGCGCAAGGCACCAGATCGCGTACGACGACAGTGCTCTGCCGTTCCCGTATGGACACGGCAAGCTGGGCGGCAGCCCGCCGATGGCGACCCTGATGGCGTTCTGCGGTAACCCCAATTTTAGGAATCAGGCAATAACTGGGTGTACCCACACCAACCACTGGTCGGATCCTGACACGTACTTCTTTGGTACCACAATCCCGTCCGGCACCGCCCGGGAGGCCGACAACGCCCGCGTGATCACCCAGATGGGGCCGTACGTGGCCTCGTTCCGCGGCGGAGCCGAGACGTACGAGCCAAAGTACGCAGAGCCGGAGATACGGGCGCCTACCGACAGGCGGGTCGAGGCGGGCGGCATGCTCACCGCCGTGGAGCTTGGCACCCCGCGCCTCAACGACGATGTGGACCCAAAGGCCACCACGAGGAGCAACGCGCCGGACGAGTTCCCGCTCGGCAGGACCATCGTGGTCTGGTCCGTGATCGACAGGCTGAACAGGGCGGACACGGACCACCAGTTCGTCAGGGTCGTCGACACCACCGGCCCCGCCTTTTCGGACGTCCCCGCCCCGGTCACGAGGGCGTCGCCCTCTCCTGCCGGCGTCCGCGTCACCTTTGACCTCCCAGAGGCGCAGGACCTGGTGGACGGCGCAAGGACGGTCACGGCCTCCCCGCGCTCCGGCACCATATTCCCCGTCGGCAACACGACCGTGACGTTTACGGCGTCCGACGCGTCGGGCAACACGTCGACCGAGACCCTGGAGGTCAGGGTCACCTACGTGGATCCTGCGACCATCGTCACGCCCGACCGAGTCCTCTTCGAGGACGGCTTTGACGGGGCCCTCTCCGCGTGGACGTTCACCGGCTACGACGTCTGGGAGTCCGGCGACCCCGTCGTCCCCGTGCCCGGATCAGCCCAGGGCAACAAGGTCATGAGGACGAGCGACTGCAGCCACTGCGCGGCGACCCTCAACCGCGCCGTCGACACCAGCCGCCCGATCTCCATCGAGTTTGACAGGTTCCTGAGCAGGTCGCTCGAGCGCGACGAGGGGTTCAGCATCGAGTACTCGGAGGACAACGGGTCCACCTGGAAGCTTCTCACGTGGTTCACGGAGTTTGACGACGACGACAACGGCGCCTGGACGCGCGAGCTGGTGCCGCTCGAGACTGACGCCTCCTCGGTCCGGCTCCGGTTCTCCGCCGACACGTCGCAGCCCAACGAGCACGTCCAGCTGGACAACCTGGTCATAAAGTCGGTCCACAAGTCGAGGCTGCCGGTCAGGGACGCGCACCTGATGACGTTCCAGGACGGGCTCGAGGGAATGGTGCTCGGGGGCCGCCCGACGTGGTCCATAGGGGCGCCCGTCGAGCACCTGCCGTTCTCGCAGGAGGGCAACCTGGTCCTCAAGGACGGCAGGTGCTTCGGCGAGTGCACGGCGCAGCTTGGCTCCCCGATCGACACGTCGGCCCCGCTGGTGATAAAGCTCGACAGGTACGTGCTCAGCGTCCGCGGGGATCAGGGGCTGTTCATCGAGTACTCGGCCGACGACGGCGCGACGTGGGGCGAGGCCGGGTCGTTCAAGAGCGACATCCGCTTCCTCGGGGACTGGCGCACCTCCTTCGTCTACCCGGAGATCGACGCGGACGAGGTGCTGCTCCGGTTCACCGCCAGGGGGAACGCGCACACCACCATAGAGATCGACAACGTCTTCATAAAGAAGAGGGGCGACGCGTCGGCCACCCTGCCGGACATGGGGTTCACGGCGGAGCTCTCCGCCTCGGCCGGCTCCCTCAACGTCACGTTCCCGGAGCCGGTCAACAAGCGGTTCCGGGCCTCCGACTTTGAGCTCAGCCACGGCACGGTCGTCTCCGTGGACCACCCGCGCGGGTCCCAGTCAAGGACTCTCGAGGTGGCAGGCGTCCAGTTCGGCATCCCGCTGGTCGTCACCTACGCGGGGACCCCGTTCCTTGGCGGCGTGCACGACCTTGCCGAGATGCAGACTGGCACCGCCGCGACGGCGCCCGGCGTCGAGAGGCCGGACCGGCCGCCCGTGATATCGGGCACGGCGGACGTCGAGATGGAGCCGGGCGAGATAAGGTCGCTGCGCGTACGCGCCGTGGATCCGGACGGCGACGCGGTCTCCGTCCGGCTTGAGGACCCGCCCGGCCTGGCCGTCATCCGGGCGGACGGCGGAGGCAACGCCACGATAACGCTGGCCCCGGGGACGGGTGATGTCGGCACGCACCGGATAACCGTGGTGGCCACGTCCGGGGCGCTCTCCTCCACCGCGGGCTTTACCGTCACTGTCACCGAGCCCGATACCGCGCCGCCGTCCATCTCGGCCCCGCCCGACGTCAGCGCAGAGGCCACGGGCCCGCTGACCGCGGTGGACCTCGGGTCCCCGGCCGTGTCGGACGCTAGGGACCCGTCCCCCGAGGTCTCAAGCGACGCGCCCGCGTCGTTCCCGCCCGGCAGCACGACCGTCACGTGGACCGCGAGGGACGCGTCCGGCAACTCGGCGAGCGACGAGCAGCTGGTGGTGGTCCGGGACACGACACCGCCGGCCCTGAACGTGACCGGGGACGACCCGCACGAGCACCAGGTGCTCGACGAGTACACGGACGCCGGCGCCGTCTGCGACGACCTCGTGGACGGCGTCTTTGCCGCGGAGGCAGACACGTCCGGCGTGGTGCCCGACGACTTTGGCACGTACGAGGTGTCGTACAGGTGCACGGACTCGGCCGGCAACAACTCTACGGGGTCGAGGACCGTGGTGGCGGGGGACACCGTCCCGCCCAGGATCGTGCTCCGCTCGGACCCCGAGATAGGCCACTACGTGGGGGCCAAGCCGCCTGACACCTCGGCCCTCTGCAAGGACCTCGTGAGCGGGACGAGGCCCGTCCAGCCGGACGTGCAGTTCCGCCCGTCGGAGCCCGGCGTCCAGGTGCTGCGGTACGCCTGCGAGGACTTTGCCGGCAACCGGGCCCCGGAGGTGACGCTCACCATAACGGTGATGGTTGACCGGGAGCCCCCGGTGATGACGGCCCCGCCCGACATCATCGTCGAGGCGACCGGCCCCGTCAACAAGGTGCCGCTGGGAAGGTACAACACGTCAGACAACGCCGACCCCGTCCCGCTGGTCTCAAGCGACGCCCCGGACCTCTTCCGGGTGGGCAACACCACGATAACGTGGATCGCGCGCGACTTTGCGGGCAACACCGGGTCGGACACGCAGCTGATCTCGGTCATTGATACCACGCCCCCCTCGTTCGGCAGGCTCCCCTCCGCCGACCCGGTGGAGGCGGAGAACAGGCGCGGGGCCGCCGTCCACTTTGAGCTGCCGCGGGCCTCCGACAGGGCCGACCGCAGCGTCGAGGTCACCAGCTCGCACGCCCCCGGGTCCGTATTCCCGCCGGGCGACACAGAGGTCACGTTCACCGCCAGGGACGACTCTGGCAACTCCGTGACGGCCGCCATCACCGTGACGGTCCTGTACGAGCCGCGCCTTGTCGCCAACCTGACCCTCGCGCCGACCAGCGACAGCATCACCGCCTCGTGGGAGAAGGAGCGCGCCAGGTACGCCGTGATAATATTCCCCGTGGACGCGCCAAAGCAGGTGCTCCAGGTCCCGGAGTTTGGCGCCTCGCACGTCTTTGCCGGCCTGGATCCTGGGAGGGAGTACAAGGTGTCGGTCCACGCCAGGGGCGAGACATCCACCGCGTCGTCGGGCACGGTCTCGACCCTCGCCGCGTCGGAGCCGGCGCACGCCGGCATCGCCGTCTCGCTAAAGGGCGACGCGCCCTCCGTGAGGCTGAGCCAGTCGGACGAGGTGACCGTACCGGTGACGTTCACCGCGGACGGGGACATTAGGCTGCGCCAGATAAGCGCCCCCCGCCTCGCCTCCGTCGAGGACCTGGGCAACGGGACGGCCCTGGTGACCGTCGACCCGATTAGCCACAGGGGCAAGTACCGCGTGCAGCTTGGCGCGACGGTCGGCTCCGAGACCCTCATAACAGGCGTCAACGTCGTGGTGACCCCGGGCGTGAGGGGCGGCTCGGCCGATCCGGCCGCCGCGTCGATCCCGGCACCGATCGCCGGCGAGGCTCAGGCGGCGCAGCCGCTGGGCGTGGCGGGCCCGCCCCCCGGACCGGGCGCCGCGCCCGACACCACGCCCCCGTCCATCCGCGTGGGGCCCGCCTCGGAGCACCCGTACGGCGTCCCCTACGAGGACCCGGGCGCCACGTGCACCGACGACCACGATCCAGAGAGGACCGTCTACTCTGACGGTGTCATCAACGCGCGCTCGCCCGGCCCGCAGGCGCTCCGCTATACATGCGCGGACGCTGCCGGCAACGAGGCCCAGCCAAAGACGCGCATAGTCGTGGTGCTGGACCCGTGGGAGGAGCCAAAGGCCCCGGCTGAGCCCGCGCCTGATCCGGAGGAACAGCCGGCAGCGCCAGAGGAGCCGCCGGCAGAACCGGGCGGGGGGCAGGCAGAACCGGTCCCGGATCCAGAGCCGCCAGCCGACACGCGGGCGCCCGCGGTCCCGCCGGCGTCCGGCGCCGTGCCCGCGGCGCAGGGATCCGTGTTCCTGCCGCCGCCCGACATAGTCGCAGAAGCGGAGGGCCCGCTGACCGGGGTGGATCTCGGGACGCCCTCCGCCCCGCTCAACCACACCGTGCACAATGACGCGCCGGACGCGTTCCCGCCCGGCCGTACCGTCGTGACATGGACCGCCTCGGGACCGGCGGGCACCATGCATGTCGCAAACCAGACGGTCACCATACTTGACACCACGCCACCCGAGATCGCCGGGCTACCCAATATCACGGCCAACGCGACAGGGAACGGCGCCGTTGTGTGGTTCGAGGTGCCGGATGCGCTCGACCTGGTCGACGGGGCCGTGCCGGTGACGACGTCCCACGAGCCCGGCGGCACGTTCCCGGCGGGCAACACGACGGTGACGTTCGTGGCGGAGGACTCCTCGGGCAACGCGGCGACATCCTCCGTGCTGGTCACGGTCGAGCCGGCAGTCGATCCGGCGCGCGGCGCGGGCCATGACGCGGCAGAGGGCCGCCCCGAGCCCGGTGGGCCCAGTTGATCCGTTGCCTCATCCCGCGTGCCATGACGCGGGCGCAGCGCCTGCCCCCGGCATCACCCGTCCCCGGCACATCCTGCCTGCTGATCCTGCTGGCTGCCCTGTGCGCACCATGTATGCCCCTCTCCGACGCCCTGCCCGGGCCCGGCGGGCCGACCGGCTCGCCGCAGGCGTCGTGCGGGGCCGGCCATGTGCTGCTGGAGACGACGCGCGGGTCCCACGCGTGCGTCGAAGAGGGCCGGGCGGACGTGCTCATATCGCGCGGGTTCGAGCCGGCCCCGTGGACCGCCTCCTACCCGCACATGGCCTCCCCCGCACGCGTCGCAGAACCCCGGGGGCTTGCCGCCGAGAACAACGGGTTCGCCGTTGACATGTACCGGATCCTCGCAAGGGACGGCGGGAACGTCTTCTTCTCTCCGATATCCCTGTACCTGTCGTTCGCGGCCCTGCACGAGGGCGCCGGCGGGGAGACCGGGGAGGAGATACGGCGCGCGTTCGGCCTGGAGATGGACGCCGGGGACCGCCGGGCGGAGGCGAGGGATCTTGTCACCCGGCTGGAGGCGTGGAATCCCCACAAGTCCATGACTTCCAGAAGCTATGTGTTCATATATGATGAGCCCGGCGCCGAGAGCCAGCTAAGAGAGGATATACGTGACGCGTACAGGACCAGTGTCGAGTTCTACGGCGACGGAATAAATCTTGGGGGAGGCATGGATCTGAACGATGGCATCCGACACCTGGTAGAGTTCGCCACAGATGGTGCCATCACGACCATCCTGTCTGGAAACGACTATGTTCTTACCGACCCCGTCCTACTGAACCCTGCGTACCTTGCAGCTGAATGGGACATCTGGTTCCCCGGTGATGCCGCATACCATGCGCACTGGATGGGTGACGTGCGGACTGTACGTACAGAGAAAGTTGATACGCAGGGTGTTACATACAACGAACATCGGCTAGGCGGCGAGAACGACTCTGCACCGCTGGAGTTCATGAGGCAGCCAGAGTGCGCCTGCTGGCACCGTGACATCGGGGATGGCGAGGTCATATGGCTCCCGCTCGGGGGCGGCTTGTCCATGCTGGCCGTGATCCCGCATGAGAGCAGGAATCTGGCGTCCGTGGAGGAGGGGCTTACCACAGGAGATCTGACAGGTTTGACATCTGGGCTCCGGCCTGAGAAGATTGATCTATACATGCCGCGGTTTACCACAGAGTCGCACATGTACCTGCGCAGTTCCCTTGAAGAGCTCGGCATCTCCGCCGTCTTTGACGAGCAGAAGGCCGACCTCGGCGGGATCGTCCCGGAGCATATAGGCAGGGTCGTCCAAAAGGCCGTCATGGAGACTGACAGGAAGGGGGTCTACGACCCGCCCGCCATGTCCTGGATACAAGGAGACAGGGAGCTAGTCATGGATCGCCCGTTCCTGTTCGCGGTGCTTGATGACGCCACCGGGGCCGTCCTCTTCATGGGAAGGATGGCGGAGCCGGCGGCGGGAGTGGTGGCGACGTTCGAGGGTTAACTCTCCCGGATCGGGGGCACCATGCAAATCTTAAAAGGGCTCTTCCATGTCAATGGCTCCGGCCCGTGCATGTCAGAGCGCGTCTGCTACATGATCTGCGAGATAATCCTGCCTATATGCCCCGCTAGGTGGACATCCTTACCAGCAGGTCGTTGATCACCTTTTGCTGGACCTCGTTCGCCTTTCTAAGCTTTTCAACCTCGGCCTCCAGCCTGGCGATGTCATCGTCCCGCCCGGCCGCCTGCCCCGGTGCCCGGGAGGGCGGCGCGGCCCCCTGTGGGGCGGCCGGATCAACGCGGACCTCCTGCACTGTCTGCTGTACCTGCATGACCGCCGGATCCCCGCGCGGGACATCCGGTGCGGCGGCCTCTCGGTCCTGCACGTCCCGCACGTCCCGCGCGATCCTGCGGGTGGTCGCGGGCCGGTCAGAGCCCTCCGGCCCGCCCTCCTCCAGGGGATGGCCGCACCCGCTGCACGCCTCCTTGTCGGCGGAGTTTATCCTGCGGCACGAGCGGCACTCCCTTGAGAAGAGTATGGCGCTCTTTTTCTTGCTGCTGCGCATCCCGTGCAGCCTCATCACGGCGTCCTCCTGGTCCGAGCTCGCAAGGTGCTCGTAGATGTTGATCATGTTTGACGCCTTTGACCAGTTGCCGTATATCTTTGCCACGCTGCCCAGCGTCTTGCTGTACTCTGTGAGGGCCGTGTGCCTGAAGAGGTACGTCCAGATCCTCTTCTCTATCCCCGCCCTCTTGCGGGCCGCCTTTATCACGTACAGGAGGGTCCCGTACGGGACCACCCCCTTGATGTTGGGGTGGAACCACAGGTACGCCGCCGGGTCGCCCGCGCGCGGGTGCTCTGCTATCCACTCGCGCAGGGAGTCATAGCTTGACACCAGGGTGAGCGTCTTTGGGCCGGTCTTGCCGGTCGTGCTTATCTTTACAAACCCCTCGCCCACCTCGATGCCGCCCATCCTGATGTTCAGCAGCTCGCCGGGCCTGTACGCCCCCTCGAGCAGGGTGAATATCATCGCGACGTTCCTCTTTACGTTCCTGCCCGACTCGCGGACGGCCTGGATGAGCATCATCAGCTCGTCCTCCGTGAGCAGGTCGGACGGCTGGATCTTGTGGTGGCGGTCCACGAACGAGCTCGGGGTTATCCACGCGACCGCCGGATCGTACCCCTTGCCCGCCTTGCCGGACGGGATCTCCTCGTGCTTTGCAAAGTGGTAGAGGCGCTTCAGCGTGGTCAGGGTGTCCTTTTTGACGCTGTTGGCGTACTTTGAGTCGGCGATCTTTGAGTGGATCTCCTCGATATCGGCGCGGGTCCACCCCGCTATCGGCCCCTGGCTGATATCCAGTATCCTGCCGACTGCCCCGGCATAGCTTGCTATCCTGCCGTACGACCTGTTGGCCATGCGGAGGCGGTCGAGTAACTTGAACGCCATGTCGCAGTCGGGGCCGGGGTGGGCCTCTGCGATCTTTTTCTTTGTCATGACGATCCTGTATTTTGAGTGGTGGATGTCGTCGTCCATACCGCCAAATCCCGGTCTGTATTTAAGAGGCATATTTCAATAGCACCTCTTTCCCATAGCGCGTCCACAAAAGCGCGCTTTTTCATAGCGCGCCGGCGCGCCCCACGGTGTTTCATGTGTCTCATGCCCCCAAACTACCGGGAGTTTGTCAGCGCTATTGGACACCTGCTTCCCGACCTCCTTTATATAGGTCGGTATCTGGCAGGCACGAAGTCCCGAATTTGGGTCGGTGGCACTCCCGGCGCTCTATTCCCATTTGAAGTCACAGCATCCACGTCCCGCCATATGCCTCGCCCGTGGACCGGCAAGCACGTCCGGCCTATATCTGACCCATTTTAGGTTCTACCCCCACGGCATAAGGGTCGGCTCAAGGACGGGATAGTGGGCAGGGTGAAGGAGATCGGTATTAGAACCCTCTAGGCCATCAGCCATACAAGAATGACTTAGAGGCTCATCGTATGGAGCCATCTGGTCACGGATCCCTAGTACGAGCGCCAAGAGCGATGATGATAATGCTTGCTTAAGCGAACCGTCCCCAACTACTGGTGCGTGCCGTGATCAGCCGAGACAGGCAGAATTATAACTGCCATTCCTGAGCCCGATTCTCGTGGTAGGATTGGTCTTGGGGTGTAATCGGACCCTATCGAAAGCCATGTATATGGCATCGATAAAGGGGCGACCGGCAAGCGGGGCGCGCATCCTAGCGCATCCTAGCGCATCCTATCATAGAGCAATCCGGAGGCGGGCCATCCATCCGCCTCTTATACGATGCCCGTTGTATACGGGGCCGGATGGGATAAAGGCCCGGCTAAGATGCCTTATAAGCACAAAATCTGAATATTCAATAGAGGCTCCTGAATCTGTCTCGTCCGTATTCAAGTCGGCGGCCTCGGAAGAGGGGTGTGGGACAATTACATGACAAGGTTGTCCCATTTAGAAATGTATACCCGTGCCAGTAAATTCAAGGATGAGTTCAAGGATTCCAAATACGAAAAAGGCGAAACACAGCTATTTTATAGGGAGTTCTTTAATATATTTGGGATCTCTGTTAGAAGCGTTGCAGTATTTGAAAAAATTGTAAAGGGAAAAGGCAATTCGCAATTCATTGATCTTTTCTGGCCTGGGGTTCTTTTAGTTGAACAAAAAAGCGCTGGACGTAATTTGGAAAAAGCGCTGGAGCAAGCTTATAATTATATTATAAAATTGAAAAAAGAAGATGAGAAGCCACAATTTGTTATGGCCTGTGACTTCCAAACATTTGTTTTGGTTGATTTAGAAGACAATACACGACATGAATTTAGACTAGAGGCACTGCCCGAGAAATTAGAATACTTTCGGTTTATGATGGGTGAAGAAGAACACAATCTACATGATGAAGATCCAGTCTCGATAGAGATTTCAGAAATGATGGGTAAAATATATACAAAGCTATCTGATACTAATTATGGTGAACATGACACAAAAGCATTGTTGACAAAACTAGTATATTGTATGTTTGCCGATGATACTATGATATTCAATAGAAATGGTATGTTCCATAATTATCTGACAAATCACACATCAAAAGATGCTAGTGATGTTGGTGAGAAATTGGTAAGACTATTCGAAGTATTAAATAGAAAAGAATCTGACAGACAGCTAAATATGGGAAAACCACTTGCTGACTTTCCTTATATTGATGGATCGCTATTCGGAGACCGAATAAACACTCCAACATTTGATTCTACAATGCGAGAAATGTTGATCAATGCATCAAACGCAGATTGGTCAAAAGTATCACCAGCAATATTTGGAAGCCTGTTTGAAAGTGTCATGAGTTCTGAAGAAAGGCATGATGATGGAGCCCATTATACATCTGAAAAAAATATACTTCGTGTGATAAACCCATTGTTCATGGATGATTTAAAGAATGAATTTGATGTGTTAAGCAAGCTTAAAATTGGAAAGACAAAAAAATTACAAGAATTTCAAAATAAACTATCACGGTTGAAATTTCTTGATCCCGCATGTGGATCTGGGAATTTTTTGATACTAGCATATAGGGAAATACGTAGGCTTGAAATGGCGGTGATAAGAGAAATAAGAAAAGACAAAGTCTTGATCGGCGATGCTACTAATATTCTATCAAAAGTAGACGTAAACCAGTTCTATGGAATTGAGATCAATGAATATGCCGCCAAAATCACAGAAACGTCATTGTGGATGATGGATCATCTCATGAATAATGAGCTTAGCAGTGAATATGGTGAGAGTTATACTAGAATACCACTGCAAAAAAAGCCTAACATATGCCATATGGATGCATTGGAATTCGATTGGAATAATCTATTAAAGTCATCTGAATGTTCATACGTATTTGGAAACCCGCCTTTCATCGGCTCTAGAAAAATGAATGATTCTCAAAAAGCACAGATGATAAAAATAACAAAAAATAGATCATTAGATTATGTATGTGCTTGGTTTGCCAAGGCATCAAAATATGTATGTAAAAATACACCAATTGGATTTGTTGCAACAAACAGTATTGTTCAAGGTAGTATTGTGTCACCATTATGGAAGATTCTCTCAAAGACCAACGTCTCGATATTCTATGCCTATACAACCTTTAAGTGGGTTACAAGCTCTAAAGGAACTGCCAACGTGGCAGTTATTATAATGGGTCTATCCAAAGATAATACTAGAGAACGGCGACTGTATCATATGGATGATAATCTTGAAGTTGAGGAAAACCCTCCACATATAACAGAATATCTAGAAGCATCTGATGATAAATCTTTTCCAGTTGTTGGAACATCAAAACCATTAAATGGTTTACCTAATGTTGCATTTGGCATGCAACCAATTGATGGCGGTAATTATATATTTACTGATGAACAAAAATCTAAATTTTTAAAATTGGAACCAAATTCTAAAAAATATTTTAGGCCATTTGTAAATGCAAAAGAGCTTATAAATGGTAATTCGAGATGGATTTTACTACTACTAAACGTCAATGAAGATAAATTGAAAAGTCTGCCACACGTAAAAGAACGTATGATGCGTGTTAAGAAATATAGACTGACAAGTTCTCGTAAAGCCACACAAGATCTTGCTGTTGATCCTCGTGATGTTGCATTTCCAACCATGCCAAAAAATCGATTTTTGGCAATTCCCGGAGTTAGCTCCGAAAAACGTAGGTACGTTCCTATGATGTTCCTTGATCCTCCAACCTTGGTCAGTAATGCGTGTTTTGCAATAGACGGGGCTAGTATAGATCTGTTTACTTTGCTGACCTCTCATATGTTTATGCTCTGGCTTAGGCATGTTGGTGGAAAATTAGAAACTCGGTTGAGATTTTCTGCTAATAATGTATATAATACATTTCCTATTCCAAAGAATTATACATCACTAGCTAAATATGGACAAATTGTGTTAGATGTGCGTAAGAAATATCCAAAGCTCACACTTGCAGACATGTATAGTAGAGATACCATGCCTAAGGATCTCCGGATCGCTCATAAGAAACTAGATATTGCTGTAGAGAATTTGTACCGTAAAGGTGGATTTATGAATGATCAAGAGCGGATAAACTTCATGCTTACTGAATATAAAAAATTGATCAAATCTTTGAAGAAGGATCAATGAAACATTGGTATAGATTTAATATGCTACGTTAATATAATTACTGTATATCACATATTTTATTATTCTTAATGAAATTACTGGAGAGATTCTTCCTCAGAAACATGGCAGACTAGATTATAATCAGCCACATATCTATGAATCCGGGCATACTGATATGCTCTTTAGCCTGTTCACAGCCGTGATGATCGCCTCTATTGCGGCCCTGATATCCCCCTCCGTATTGTAACGCCCAAGCCCGATCCGGATCGACTGGTGCGAGCGCTCTTCCCCCAGCCCCATGGCCAGAAGGACGTGCGAGGGCTCGACCGTCTGGGTGGTACAGGCGGATCCGGCCGATATGGCTATCCTGTCTGATACCATGTTGATTATCGCCTTGCTTTCGATTCCCGGAAAGTATGCGCTGATGTTGTGGGCAAGCCGGTTCTTGAGTGGGCCGTTCACCCGTCCCCCGGCCTTTGCAAACGCGTCAGTTATCATGCCTGACCAGCCCCTGAACCTCTTCTCTTCGCCCGCCATTTCTGACATGGCTATCTCCGCGGCCCTCCCGAACCCGACTATGCCGGGCACGTTCAGGGTTCCCGAGCGCATGTTGCGCTCGTGTCCGCCTCCCCGTATGATGGGATCCGGCCTTATCCTGGGCTTGATGCCCCTTACGTACAGGCCACCTATTCCCTTCGGCCCGTACATCTTGTGGGCCGAAAAGGACATCAGATCGACGTTCATCCTGCCCACGTCAATGGGTATGTGCCCCACCGCCTGAGCCGCGTCCGTGTGGAAGATCACGTCCCTTTCGTGCGCGATTCTGCCTATCCCCTCCACGTCCGCTATGGTCCCGACCTCGTTATTGGCGGCCATGATTGATATCATCACGGTACTGTCGGTGATCGCGGCCCCGAGATCCCGCATATTGATCTCGCCCCGGTCGTTTACCGGCACGTATGTCACCCTCTTCCCCCTCTCCTCCAGGTGCCTTGCAACGTCGAGTACCGCCTTGTGCTCCGTGGTGCATGTTACCAGGTGGTCCCCCCGGTCCTCGTACTTTTCCATGGTGCCGATCAGGGCCATGTTGTTCGACTCGGTGGCGCCGCTGGTAAATACCACCTCGCTGCTCTTGGAGCCTATCAGCTCCGCGATCCTGCCCCTTGCATGCTCCACCGCCGACGACGCCTCCGCCCCGTAGGGGTGGTCTATGCTGGACGGGTTGCCGAATTTCTCCGTCATGTACGGCCTCATCGCGTCAAACACCCTGCCGTCCACCGGGGTCGTTGCGTGGTGGTCAAGGTATATCGGCGTGGCCCGGGGCACCTACGCCGCCTCCCTTGCCAGCCGCTCAAAGTCCGACGCCCTGCCTACCCTCTGCCTGAGGCCGATCGCACCGCGGTTGATGTGGGCACGGGTCATCCTGCCCAGGTGGTCTTTGGGGTCCAGCCCGTCCTCCCTGAGCCGGTCTAGCACCAGGGCCATGTAGATCTGCTCGTCGCCCCCGAACATCTCTGACGGGGCGAGCGTCGAGCCGTCCTCGTTGTACTCGTCCGGGTTGGGGGTGCCGCGCTGTCCCAGTGACAGGCAGAGCGAGAACCTTGCCAGCACGTCCGATGTCATGCCGGTTGACGCCCTCATCGCGCCAAACAGGCGCGTGGTCCGGGTGCTCACCCTTATGCTATCCCACTTCACGCTTCCTAGCCTCCATTCCAAAGTACCCCTCCTCCGTCACCGCCCTCCCGGACGCCGCATCATACCTTGCGAGCATTGACCGTGCCAGGTACGGCTCTATCTTTTCATGATACTGCCCGACTATCTCGGAGTTCGTGGAGAGTATGATGATCTGGTGCGACGCGTGCGGATAGAACCCCTCCAGCACGTTCATCCTGTGATCCTCGTCAAGCCTGGCAAGCGGCGTGTCGATCATGAACGGGAGCGCCCTGCCCGACGTCTTTGCCAGCCCCCATGCTATGCCCGTCACGTAGGTCTGGATCTCCCCGTTTGACATTGTGTCACGATCCAGCGTCTCGCCCCCCTCCCTGTACAGCGTGATCCCGAACGTCTCGGGGTCTATCCTGATGTCCTCCACCAGGCACTTTTTATGGAACAGCATGCGCAGGCTGTCCATTATGTTCGCCTCGAGCTGCTTTACCTTGCGCATCCGGAGCCTGCGGGAGTACTCGCCGAGGGCGTCCTGCACGGAGGGGGCGATCTCTAGGCCGGCAAGCCTCCTCTTGTCCAGCTTCCGGCCTGCCAGACACTGCCTCATCTGTACGTTGAGCATCGATATCATGGATCTCTCCTGGGCCGCTAGATCCTCCAGCCTCTGCAGCCCGTTCTCCATCTCCCCGATCTCCCTGTTGGCCCGCGTTATTCTGGATAATATCGGGGAGATCTCGTCCTCCTGCGGGGACGCGTCAAGGGCCGACTTTACCTTCTCCAGCCTGTCCTGGATCTCGTCGTACTCACGGGACAGGCCCCTGACGCCACTCATGTCGTACCCCTTGACGTCGTCTATGTACCTGATCATCCTCTCCATGTCGCGCATCGAAAAGTTATAGGCCGGCTTTGCGGGCCCTGTTGCCTCTCGGAGCAGTCTCTTTTGAGCCCTCTCCAGCACCCCTGACACGTCGTCCCGTATGCCACCGTCGTATTTGGCGATCCCCCTCTTGACGGCGTCCCCTAGCCTCCTGTATGCCTCCAGCTGTACCTCCCTCTTTGCGGCATCCGCCGAACAGAGGCGATCCTGCACCAGGCGCTCGCGGACCTTCTCCAGCTGCCTTGGTACCAGCAGCAGCGGGAGCGGCCCGGCGCACGCCTCTTTGATCCGCCGTCCTATGTCGTCACGCCTGCTCTCGAGGCTTGCTCTTTCCCCCAAAAGTCCGGCCCTGTCGCTTGCAAACCTTCCCCCGAGCTTTAGGAACTTTTCCTCGTCGGACTCTGCCTGGACGCGCAGTCCGGATATCTCCTTCGTGAGGCGGGCCGCCTTTTCGGCGTATTCTGCCATCTTCTCCTCGGCCCTCCTCTTGTCCTCTCTCTTGGCCTCGAGGTCTGCCTCTATCTTTCCAGTATCGCCCCCCGAGTTGCGCAGCATGTGCAGCCCGATGTCGTCGTACAGCTGTTCCACGACGTCTATTCCCAGCAGGGCGTCAAAGGACGACTTTATGTGAGAGCCCTCCCCGCCCATCTCCGCGATCTCGTGGATCTTTTCGCCGTCAAGAAAGAAGAGCTTTGTTATGCTCCTTGGAAAGAGCCTGTCCACGAAGGCCTGCCACGCCTGCTGCTCCGTGCCGTCCAGGGCCGTATAGCCGTCGTCGGCCTGCCCTTTCTTGGAGACGCTGAGGGACTCCGTTACGTCGGCGTCGTTGTGCCACATCCGGGTTATCCGGCACGACGTCGTGGTCCCCCCTGTATGGTACAGGAACTCGAGGGACACGGACGCCTCCTCGGCACGCCTTGACGTCCCCCGGTACACGTGGAACATCCTGCGGATCCTGTCGCGGTACTGCTTTTTCGTGGGGCGCGGCTCCATCGAGTCCCGTCCATACAGGCAGAGCGGGACCGACTCGAAGAGGGTGGTCTTGCCGGCCCCGTTCTTGCCCCCGAACAGTACGACGGGCCTCCCCTCCTCCACGGAGAGGTCGAACTCGTTCCTGCCGCCGTACACGCCAAAGTCCGTCAGCACCAGCCTCTGGAGCAGCATTACTCTGCCTCTGCCTCCCTGTCGCGCTGCTCGAACATGTCCCTTCTTATCGCGTCAACGTCGGTGCGCCACTCCTTTGAGAGCTCCTTCCTGATACTTGGAAAGACGGAGGCGTGCCCGGCCCCGTGCCGGGCGTCCGCCTCTATGTTGATGAGGGTGCTGACCAGCTTGTATGGCACCTTGTACTCGCCGCAGACGGCCTCTAGCAGCTCCTGCTCGTCCCTTCCCATGCGCCCCAGATCGTCGGGGGCCTCCTCCAGCCTGGTGCCCGTGATCCTCTCATAGATGGCATAGGCGCTGTCCTGCCAGTCCCCCTCCTCCGTCCTCCAGCATCTTTGGATCTCGTGTACCTCGTCCTCCAGTATGAGCGTCATGTTGGGGTCGGGGCCCTCCATTCGTATGCGGTTCTGTCCCCGCAGAAGCTTTTCAAGGTACTCCTTCCTGAACTCGAGAGTATACGGTCCCGGCGTATAGTCGGTGCCGTCGCGCTTTATGTCCACGTTGCCGCTCCTGCGCGTCATGCTCCGGATCCGGGGCCACATCTCCGGATCCTGGGTGGCCTTTAGGTCGTGGCGGAGCTCCACCAGCGTCTCCATCCAGTCGTTGCCGTTCTCCATCATGCTGTCAAGCGACTTTTGCTTGTCCACGACGGTGCAGGTCCAGCACCCGAACCGGCCGCCGCCGCACGCCGGGGTGCTAGTATCGACCACCAGGGGGCACTCGCCCGCGTTGGCGTCCTTGTAGAGCGCCAGCAGGTCACGGTTGTTCTCGCCCCACGGGTTCTTGGCCTGGAGGAGATAGTTCCACACGTCGTCGGCGGTAAAGTCGACCAGCGGGGTATAGACGTACGTCTGGGCGAACTTTTTGTGCCTGGAAAGGACGCTGTTCTCGATTTCCAGCATGTTCATGGTCTGCTGTCTGGTGCTGCTCTCGTCCTTCCTTGTCCCCAGCAGGACGATCACCTCGCCGTACTGGGATACGCGCCTCCTGATGAACCTGTCGGCGTTTGCTATCTTTAGCATGTCGGTGCACCATCTGAACTGGGCCGTCGGCGCCGGGTATCCCCGACCTAGGATCCGGACCCAGAACGTGTCGGAGATGGGGGGCCGCAGCAGGTTCGTCGACAGCGGTATCCCCGACCTCTTTGCCGCCCCCTCCATGCCCAGCAGCGAGCCCGTTATCCGCTCTGCAATCTGGGGCGACTCTACCAGCGTGTCAGACGATATCACATGGATGGTCTTTTGCAGCTTTTCCCTTGGCAGCCCGGCAAGGGCAGTCCATACGAGCTGGACCATGCAAGTCGAGTCCTTGCCACCGCTGAACCCCAGTATCCAGGGCCTGCCGTCCGACAGGTATACGTCGCGGATCTCCTTGTATACCTGGTCCAGGGTGCGCCCGTCGAATACGGATCTTGCCACTATCCGCCCTTCCCCCTGTGGAGCGGCGGTGCCCCGTGTCCAAGCATGGCGCCTCCCGTCCCTTCCATGGGCCCGCCGAGCAGTCGACCTTTAATAGAGTTATTGGACGATGTGATCCCGATCATCCCTTTCCGAGGCTCTTCCATGTATGTCCCGGCCCACGTGATTTTACATACCACTTCCCGGTGATCCGGGACTTGCCCACGTGCGTTGACTGATCGCCCACCACGGACTAGAATGCGGGCGCCCGCGTCCTTTTCAAATTGATCCGGTATCGCCCGATCAGGCCGCATCCCCCGGCCGTGTTGCTAATACACTTATAAACTGAAACAGAACGGGATCCCCGTGGAAGGAAAGGTCGAATACCACCTGGTACCGGTCAACAATATCTTCTTCAATCAGATTAGCTCAAGGCAGTTATACGTGGGAAAAAACCTTGACGTCCTCGCCAAGAGCATAGAACTACACGGGCTGTTCTCACCCGTATTGTTGGTGGAGGGATTGGATGAAAAGTACGAGCTGCTTGCAGGACTGCGAAGGGTGCTGGCCTATCGTGAAATACTGGCCAAGAACGATCCTGGAAAATTCTCGTCAATCCCGGCATTCGTATATCCGGATATGGAGGAATGGAAAAAGAAGGCAATCTCAACCAACGCGAACTTTACGCACGAGCAGGTCACCGACGCTGATAAGATCGGGGCTAGCACAGCATGTTTCTGCGCGTTCGGCAGCATAAAGACGGCCTCCGAAAAGACCGGGCTATCGCATGGCGTTCTGAGGAAATACGTAAAATACGAGAGGCTGCCTCCCGCTCTGCAGGAATTAATGGACGGTGGAAAAATCAAGCTGAGGACCGCAATGGAGGTGGCCGATCTGTATGGGTTTGACAGCTCGGGCACCCAGGGGATACCCGATGCCGAAATTGAAGCCGTGGCGAACGATCTGGCAAAGTTATCAATCATACAGAAAGACATCGTCAGGTCAATCCTAAGGGAGGAAAAATCCAAATCTGTCCCGGATGCAGTCAAGATTGCGGGTGAAAAGGAGTGGTCCTCTGTAGAAGTCAAAATACAAGTCACTGAGGATTCTTATGATAAAATATGCTCCCTCATGAGGGCCTGCAATCATCCATCCATAGATATGACCGTGGCGGATATTTTAGAAGAGGCGTTGGAGAGCAGGTGTTCGTGGATCCCGTAAAACTGATCATAGAACCCATTTCCAAGCAAGGTCCGGCAGACTCCTTGATCCTGAATTCAATTGATCGACGAATCAAGATGTAGTAAGCTCGTGCGGTGATGCGGCAGCGCCCGCCATCCACGTTGCCTGCGTATGGTTCCTGCGGGTTTTTTGGATCACGTTAATGACGTTCATCCCGTAATATCTAGGAGCAGTTTTTCTATGATGTCCTTCTTTTTGCACCCCGTCTTTTTCATATGCGAGTCAAGCTCGTCCTCTCCGCGCGATGTAAACGTCACCTTGGTTGCCGTGGGATATATCCTGACGCTGGTCACTGCGCCCTCCGAGAAGTGACTGGACAGGATATCGGTCGCCATGGCGTCCAATTCGATCCCTTGCCCTTTCGATCGTGTGCGTAGCCGCTCATAGGCCTCCTTTGTAATCTTTGAAATCAGTATGTAGATTACGTTTTTGACGGGCCTGTCAATCTTCAATATGTGGGTGATGGCGTCCTCCATGCTCTTTGGATTGCCCGACTTGTAGTACGACTTTATCCGCTTTATCTCCTCGGCGGTGTACGGCCTTTCGTGATCCCACATCGTGTTGACCAGCACCCTCTGTTCCCGCTCGCCCAGGCCCTCGGCTATGTAGTGTGCCACGCTGAACCCTATCTTGAACGTGTCCGGGTTGGGCTTTCCCCAGCACACCCTGCCCCTGATATCCTCCGGCAGCGCTAGCAAATTTCTGTACGCGGACCACGTGGACTTTTTCATCCCGAGGCGCTTCATGACCTCGTCATCACCCCCAAGCTCCGCTGATCCCTCCCTGAGCCATTCGGACACCTCGACCGGGGACAGCGGGCGCTCCGTGCCCCTAAAGCTCACGCTTCCCAGCAATTTGGCCAGCCTCTGAGGCGTGTCAAAAATCCCGGCCATGTCCAGTCCCCCGGATGCGCGGCGCCCGCCGCCGGCGCGCATGCGGCTTCTCCCATGCTTCCATGCCCCCGGATCCCCTTCGGGCGTATTTTTAAGGCTTGCCGGCGCGGCGAGCCGCCGGTTCCATCTGCGGTACCATGGCGCACCAGCTCCCGTACCCGCCCCGTTATGCGGCGCCTGCGCCCAAAGCCGCGGATCCGCCGCGCCGCCGTGATCCCCCGCCGTGCCTGCCGCGGATCCCATCTGGTGCCGCGCCCCCCGGAAACGCCTAAATCCCGCCGCGCCCCCGGGGTACGGCATGGCCGACGCGTACGACGAGCACTTCAAGCGCGGCTGCTCTGCCGCCGAGGAGGAAAAGTACGGGGAGGCGGCCGCCTGCTTTGACCGGGCGCTTGCCGAGCGGCCCGGCGACCGGCAGGCCACCTACTACAAGGGCCGCGCCATCGCGGGGCTCGGCAGGCACGCAGAGGCCATCTGGCACTATGACAGGGCGCTCGGGTCGCCTACGACCGACCCCGTGGTCTCGTTCCACAAGGCCGTCTCGCTGGCCGAGATGGACCGCCACGAGGAGGCCATCGCCTGCTATGACGCGGCCCTCAGGGCGAGGCCCGGCGACGACCACATGCTCTTCTACAAGGGGCGCGCGCTCGCCGCGACCGGCCGCCACGAGGAGGCCGTCGCCTGCTATGACGCGGCGCTCGAGGCGAGCCCGGGACATCCCAACCCGCTGTACGCAAAGGGGCGCTCGCTGGTGATGATGGGCCGGCACCGGGACGCCGTCGAGTGCTTTGACGGCGTGCTCGCGACGCAGCCGGGCGACTACCACGTGCTGTACGCAAAGGGGCTCGTATTCGGCGAGATGGGGATGAACTGGGAGGCGATAGGCTGCCTTGACGGCGCCCTGCGCGCAAGGCCCGGCGACGACAGGGCGCTGGTCAACAAGGGGCTGGCGCTTGCCAGGCTCGAGCAGTACAAGGAGGCCATATCCTGCTTTGACGGGGCGCTAAAGACAGAGCCGGGCA
>UYNY03000102.1 GCA_900620265.3 Nitrosopumilaceae archaeon
CGGGTATCTCCTGGGGGCGCAGCATCTTTACCACTATGGCCGGATCATCAAGGTACACGCGGTACGTCCTGCTCTTCCTCGTGACGCGCGTCCACGACCTCTCCAGCAGCCTGAACGTGGCCTCCTCAAGGCTCCCCTTTGGAATTGCAAGCCGGACCGACATGCGGGGCCGGGCGGGGCGCCGCGTATATAATCGAATGTACGGGGGGCGCCCCTCCCGCCGCCGGGAGTGGCACCGCCGGAGCCACCGGCCGGGCCCGTCAGGCAGGGGAGCGTCACAAACCAGAAGCCGTCCCTGCTACCTGTCGGCACCAGCACCGGCCTGCGCGGCCCGTTCGGAAAGACCCCTCCGGGGAACCGCCTGTAGCCGGGGCAGGTCCCACGCATGCGTCCGGGAAGAAATATCCACACGCGTAGGCACGGACTGCTGCTCGCCACTACTGGCAAGGGCCGGTAGCGGCGGCGGCAAGAGGTACAATGCGGACATTCATAGGCGCGGCATTTCTCCCGATGCGCGGTCGTACAGCCTGACCCCCATGGCTGGTTGTTCGGGGTCTGCCGTACCGTGGGCGCGTGGGCCGTATGAGGGCCGCAAGGCCCACGGATACAGAATGCAGAACGGATCTTGTAGGGACGAGTGCGCATGGGTACGTCGGGAAGGTACTCGGGACCGCAGGGCGGCAACGTCGTTGCCAGGCTGCGGCATTCGCGCTGCGCCTGCACATAATAGTGGCCAACACACGGGCGCGTCGGCCTACGCGCCGTCGGGTTCGGCCCTCGTGATCTTGCCCCGTATCACGGCGATCTGGGACTCGTCAAGGCCGTACATGCCGTACACCATGTCATTCATCTCGCCCACAAGGTAGCGGATTCTCCGTTCTGCGGCCCTGTCGGGGATCCCCTTACGCCTCTTCTGCTTCCTGCACAGCTGCAGGAGCTGCCCCACCCTGCCCACCATGGCGGAACACGCCTCGTCCTTGGGATCATAACGCACCGGGAACACGAACGGGTCAAAATATTCGGGGAGCAGTCTGTACGCCTCACCGCCCATCGCCGTCGCGGTCGAGACTATGAAGAACCAGAACACCTCGGAGTTCAGGACACCCAGGTAGAACAGCAGCTCTCCCTTGCGCGGATCCTCTTTAGGCACGAGGCCGTGCAGGCCGGCATTGAACGTGTACTCCCCTGCACCGTCTATCCCGATCCTGTTCCTGATAAGCAGGTCCGGGATTATTATCTTCTCCAGCGCGTACTGGTGCATGCTTCTCTTCGCGGAATACTCGTAAAACTCCCGCCCGGCCCGGGGCCCCCGCTGTCCGGGCCTGCGCCTCCCAGGGTCGACCTTCCTTCCAATCTTCCTCTTGCCCAGTCTGCCCCTCATACGGGACAGGTAACCGTACGTGAGCGGGAACCTCCTTTCTAGCTCCTCGGATGGTATCACGTCCGACGGCCCGGCACCCCGAGATATTCCGTACGGATAGATGACATATTTGTCCGAAGTTATGTCAAAGCTCCCCACGTCCGCGCCGTTGACGAATTTTCTCAGCATGGCAGGCTCCAAGCGCACCACGTCCCCGAGCTCCCTGGAGCGATAGGTGTTCCTCCCGCCCGTGGGGTGCACCACGAATATCCCGTCGTTCCCGGTGGACACGCCCTTGTTGGTCTCGAATATGGAGTCGAGTCTGTTTGCCGCTCCCCCGGATCTGATCAGGTCCAGTACTTCGTTCTCTTCCGGAGTGTTGAACAACCACGGCCCACTACCGAGTGAGCCGTTCCGCCCAAGCTTGTACCTGATGCCATCAAGCCTCTTGAAGTCGTCGTTCAGGTTGAACTTGTGCCACTGGAACGACCTAGACTGCCCCTTTCTGAGCGTAAAGATGCACGCGTATATGGAGGCCTTTGACTCGAACACCTTGTTTGCTCCGAAGTGCAGCATCCTCTTCAGTGAGGCGCCTGCCCGGATCACCGTCCTAAGCTCTGCCCCGTCCTCCCCCGTAAGGAACTTGTTCGGGGTGATGAACGAGAGGAGCCCGCCGGCCTTTGTCATCTCCAGGGACTTTTCAATGAATGCGTAGTAAAGATCGTACGTGCCACGGGCCGTCTCATACGTGTCCATGAAGTATCGGTCCCAGTTCTTGTCCAGATTCTGCTTTTTGACGTAGGGGGGGTTGCCTATCACTATATCAAACCCGCCAGACCGGGCGATCCCCGCAAACACCGGCTCCGTCCTCCAGTCAAAGGCGTTGACGCCGTTCTCGGTGCCGTCGATAGTCCTCTGTATGTCAGGCTTGATCAGGGTATTGCCGGACACTATGTTCCGCCCCAGATCGGGTAGCGCCCTCTTGTCTCTGTCAAGCGTAGTCTGGAAGCCGGAGGGATCGCTCATTTCGTCCTCAAGCGTCTTCAGGAGCAGGCTGAGCTTTGTAATCTCGACCGCCTGATGGTCGATGTCGATTCCATATATGTTGTTCAGCAGGATCTCCTTGATGCTGGGCTTCAGGTACAGCCTTCCATCCCTGCCCGTATACAGGTATCTTCCGCGCCGCCTGAGGGGCAGTCCCTCGTAGAACTGGAGGTGCCGTCTCAGTAGCGACTCGTATGCCCTTACCAGAAACGTCCCGGAGCCGCACGCGGGATCCAGAATCTTCACCTGCCTTATCCCCTCCGGCCTCATACCTTTGATGGTCTCCCACACGGTGTTCTTTACCATGTCCGTCACTATGAAATCTGGCGTGTACACGACACCGCCCGACTGCCTTACCAGTGGCTTCTCTCTTATGGACAGCTTGTTGTTCCTGATGTGGATCTCCCGGCCGAGGAATTTTTCATACGTGCTTCCCAGCACGTCAATGCTCAGTATGCTAAAGTCATAGGGGGAGGCAGGCGGGTACAGAGACTTAATTATCTTCTTGAGGACGCCGTCGCCGATCTTCAGCCGTTTGGAAAGCTGGTCTGCCTCGAAGTCGAAGAGCCCGCTGTTAAACGCGTCATCGGCCCTGTCATACAGCTCGCACATGTGCCTGTAGATGTTGTTCTTTTTGGAGATCTCCTCCAGTGTACTGTGCGCCCAGATGTTGCGGTCCTCGCAGATCCTCAGGAACAATATCCTTTCAATGGTCTTTTGCAGGGACGCATTAAGCTCAAGCGTGGCAAGGCTTGGATTCAGCTCGTGCAGGTTCTTCGCCAGGCTTGTCCTCCAGGATTCCATGTCCTCCAGGAACGCGCTGTCTACTAGCTGGCTGCCCCGGGATCTCCTGATGTTGCCTTCCAGGAATCTGTCCAGGTATCCCGACCCGACGGAGTCCCATGAGAAAAAATTCCAGATATGGTCGAACTTGTCCGCATAGTCCTCGTGGGTGCAGTAGAAGATCCGGTCCACGTCGGACCTGTCCGACCTCTTGGGCTTTTTCAGGCAGTCGTACACGGCCAGCTCCCTAAAGTTGGTGAGCACAATGATGCGCTTTTTTGCGTTCCAGGCGTAGCGCCTTGCCTGGAACGCGTGGTTCCTGTTCTCGCGTATGTTCTCTGAGGGCTTTTTCGCCTCTACGAAGAACTGCCTCACGCCGCCGATTCTGAATGCATAGTCGGCCTTTCTATGGGTGGCGGGGCCTATGCGCGTCTCGACCACTACGTCCTTGTAGTCCTGGGTCTGATTCTTCCTGTTTTCCATGTCCCATCCAAGCCCTCTGAACAGCGGGTTTAGGAACTCGTTGCGTATGTCGGCCTCCTGCTTTTTCATGTTCTCCCCCAGGTTGGCGTTAAACGCCTCGACGAGGTCGCCTACAGCCTCAAGTGCCCCTATCCGGGAGACGCCATCCGGATCTCCCGCGCCGTGGTGATCACCGGCAGGCATGCTTCCTGCCATCGACCCGGACGATTGCCGGCCCGCTCGTTCCCGAGCTCCCGGCCGGTGCCGGCCAGCCAAGGCGGGTGGCCTCCTTGCGCTGCGTCCAGTTAGTTTTTCCGCATCCGGTCTTCGTCCGGCCATGCCGGTTCTGTCCGCCTAGCGCATATTAACCAATAACGGATGCCGGCGCTCAGTTGAACGGAATCACGGCATGATGGGGTAGCCCGGCAGTTGGGAGATCTCTTCGGTTAGAAAGGCAGTCAAACAGGCAGGCATCATGATCCATGCGGGGCGTGCGGCCCGCACTCGTCGATGAGATCCAGGGGCCACGGGTCGCCCGGGTCGCCGCCGGGCCCGTCCTGGTCCCCGGGGGGCGCCGTGGCGCGTGCGGTCATGCATGCCATGGGACCGCCCGCGTCCTTCCCTCTATTAAACCCCGCCCGGCGCGCCGGGTACGGCGCGCGCCCGGCAGGGGGCGTACCGCGGCGGTCAGCGCCATCTTTTATCCGGCGGGGGACGGGCAGCGCGCGCCGGATCCGTTGCACGTTATTGGAACAGGGCCGCGTGCTAGGGGCCCGCTATCCGGCGCGCCGACTCCGCGGAGATGTCGCCGGCCGCGGCCATCTCCTCTGCGACGCGCTCTACGTCCCCGGGCGGGACGCCGGCGGCCGCCGCCACGTTCCTCGCGTGCAGCCGCATGTGGCCCTTTTGTATCCCCTCGGCGGCGAGCGCGCGCAGCGCCGCATAGTTCTGCGCCAGGCCCGCGGACGCGATGATGCACGCAAGCTCGCCGGACGTGCGCGCGCCCGTCATCCTGATGCAGGCGCGCGCGCCCGGGTGCACGCCGGCGACGCCGCCGACGACCCCGACTGCAAGCGGGAGCTCGATGCTGCCCTCGAGGCGCCCGCCATCCCCGACGCGCCACTCCGTCAGCGGCCCGTACCTGCCTGACCTTGACGCGTACGCGCCGGCGGCCGCCTCGATCGCCCTGGTGTCCTGCCCGGCGGCGCACGCGACCGCCGCGACCCCGTTCATCACGCCCTTGTTGTGCGTGACGGCCCTGTACGTGTCGGCCGCTGCCAGCTCGTACGCGAGCACCATGTCGCGGACGACGTCCGGCCCGCCCGTCCCGCCGGCCTCGAACGCGGCGCTCGCGCGCGCGATCCGCACCTCCGAATAGTTGGAGAGTATGCGCATGACGGCCCTTCCCCCCGTGGCGCGCTCTATTATCGGCGAGACGGCCTCGCACATCGAGTTGGTTACGTTGGCGCCCATCGCGTCCCCCGCGTCGACGGTGAGCTCGGCAAGCAGCATCCTGCACGAGGCCGCGCCGACCCACCTGCACGCGACGTCCCTGGCGCCCCTCCCGGATCCCGCGAGCGTCCTGCTGACGGAGTTGGCCGCCGCCAGTATCTCGTCCCTGGCCGCGAGCACCGCCCCCTCGGACCCGGCGGCGGCGCCCACCACCTGGACCTGCCCCGTCACGTGCGGCGGGCCGGCGGACGCGGTGAACCCGCCTAGGGGCCGGGCCGCCTTTGCCCCCCTCGAGGCGGCTGCCACCACGGAGGGCTCCTCGATGGCCATCGGGACGAGCACGTCGCGCCCGTTCACGACAAAGTTAGTAGCTATCCCGAGCGGCAGCGAAAAGACCCCGACGGAGTTCTCGGTCATCCGCGAGGCCGCCGCGCCGTCGATGCCGCCGCCCGATATGGCGTCGCGGTCCTCGGCCGACAGCCCCGCCAGGCGCGCCGCCGCCTCGAGGCGCTCGGCCGGCGTCCTCCTGTGGAACCCCGGCATCGCGCTCATCGCGTTATCCTCAGCAGCCTGTCGTCCCCGGCGTCGGGGAACCCCCTCCCGTCCGTGTTGGACGTTATGACGTAGATGCTGCCGTCGCCGCCCTGCGCCACGTCGCGCACGCGCCCGTTGAACCCGAGGACGGGCGACTCTGATCCCGACCACGGGTCGACACCGTACAGGTTCGACGCCTTGAGCGAGGCGACGAGCAGCGGGAACCCCACGTCGATCCTGCCGGAGTAGTGGATCATCCCGCCCGGCTCGATGCTCGGGTCATAGCAGGCGAGCGCCGCCTCCGTCCCCGGGCCCGCGGCGCACTCCGTGCCGGGCCACCCGTGGTCGGATCCGGCGCGCACCAGGTTTATCTCGTCGTTCTTCTCGGGGCCGAGGTCGGCCGCGTACATGCGCCCCTCTTCGTCCCACGCCAGCCCCTGCGGGTTGCGGTAGCCGAGCGAGTAGACCGGCGACCCGGGGAACGGGTTGTCGGCCGGGATTGACCCGTCGGCGCCGATGCGCAGTATCTTGCCGGCAAGCGACGCGGGGTCCGACGGCAGGTGCGATCCCTCCGAGACCGTCCCGGTCCCCGCGTACAGCATGCCGTCGGGGCCGAACTTTAGGAACCCGCCGTTGGTGTACGCGGATCCGGGGATCCCGTCAAGTATCGTCTCGACGTCGCGCAGCCTGCTGCCGGACTCCGTCACGGCCATTATCCGGTTGTAGAGGTCGCCGCCCTCCTCGTACGTCATGTACAGGTAGAGGCGCCCGTTCTCGGCAAACTCCGGATCGAGCGCGATCCCGAGCAGCCCGCCCCCCGGCACGGCGGCCGGCCTGAACGAGGCAAGCGGCGCCTCAAGCAGCGAGCCGTCCTGCACGACCCGGACCAGCCCGGCCCGCTCCGTGACAAAGGCGCGGTCCCCGTGGACGGCCACGGCGCTCGGAGCCTCGAGGTCCTCGGCGAGCACCTCGACGGCCGGCACCTCCGGCTCCGGCAGGGGGACGGGGTCGTCCGGCGAGGCGAGCACCGCCACCGAGAACGCCACGGCGGCCGCCCCCGCCGCCAGCCTGAGCCTCATGTCCACGGGGGCCGTGCCGCGGGCGAATCATATTAGAGTTGAGACAAGGCGTATATACGGCCTCGCGCGGGCACGTGCCAGCGGGGTGGGGAAGTCAGACTCGGCAGAGGGCCAGGTCATCCCGGCGGGCTCATAACCCGCAGATCAGTGGTTCAAATCTACTCCCCGCTACCATACCTGCTATACCACGCCCCGGACGGGTCGAACCGGGCGCCGCCCCTCAGCCCGATCCTCTGGGCGGGCCTCGCAAGGTGCCGCAGCGCAGAGTCGCGCGGCAGGTAGAGGCCGCGCCTCGCGCCGCGCCCGCGGGCGATCACCCGGGAGCACGACGACGTGCCGCACCTCCCGCACCCGAACCCCTGGCCGCGCCCGCGCGACTTCATCCTCCTGCCGCACGACCCGCACGGCGGGTTCGCAAGGCGCGGGGCGGCGCGCACCACCCTGATGAACTCGACGTTGATAGTGCGCGGGCGGCGCGCCGATGCGCGCCTGACGCCGCCGCCCACCCTCACCTCGTCGCCGGGCGCAAGGCGCATCGCGAGCGGCGCCAGCCCCGTCTCCCTGTACGCGGCGCACGCGAACTCCGACCCGCCGGACACGACGGTGAACGCCGCGTGCCTACCTGGGATCCCGGAGGGCGGCGCGCCGACGATCCCCGAGACGGTCCCCGACGCGTACGGCGGCATGGACGGGTCGAGCGGGCGGCGCATGTGGTCCCCCGTCCCCTGGTTGGACCTGAATATCATGTGGCCGTCAAGCTCCTCGCCGGCCTCTATGTACGAGGCTGCGCGCAGCAGCGGGCCGGCCGACTCGCCGCGCACGCCGCAGAAGACGGGGTCGGGCCCGCGCGGCGCCACGAGCGGCCTGCGCCTGCGCGCGTCATAGCTGCAGAACGTGTGCGGCCGCGTCGCCTCGTCCATCCTCCTGACGCTCTCGGCCGAGATCCGGCGCTTTGTGCCGAACATGCGCCTCCTCCTGTAAGCGAGCAGCTCCAGCGTGCTGTCGCCGAAGACGTACCCGACTGCGGACGCTGCCCCCACCACCCCCTGCCCGTTGCCCATGTGGTGTCGCTCCGCGCCGGCCGCGTCGACGGCGCGCCACGCCTCGCGCCGCGGGACCAGCCTGCAGAGCGCCTCGCGCGCAAGGCCGGCCAGCGCGGGCGGCACGCCCCCCTCGACGAAGACGATCCCGGGGTTTGCGCCGTTCCCGGTGTCCGCGTGCCTGCGCAGCAGCGAGAGCGCCGCCCGCCTGGCGCCGCCGGGGTCCCCGGTGCGGACCGACAGCGAGACGGCCCCGTTGCCGCGCGTCCTCCACGGGACGTTGGGGTTGAGCCGCACGAGCCTGGGAAAGTCGAGGAACTCGGCCCCGCGCCGCGCCAGCTCGCCGGCCAGCCGGTACGCGAGGTAGGTGGTGCACATGCCGCGCGGCGAGTCCGTGTCGTCCATGCCGATGTGCAGGATTGTCCCGGGCACGGGGGCGGTCGGGCCCGGCACGGTTTAAATTGATACCGCGCCGCACGGCGCGGGTTGATAAGGGTCGACGTGGCAAGGATGCTCGAGATAATCAGGGAGGAGGGGCCCGCGTCCGTCTCGCTCAACGGGCCGGACGGCATGCTGCCCGCAGTCCAGGAGGCGGCCGTGCGGATCTCGGGCGAGGCGGGGATACCGGCGTACGTGATAGCCGACACGACGTGGGGGTCGTGCGACCTCAACGAGGCGGGCGCCAGGGCGATCGGCGCCGACATACACTTTAACATCGGGCACACCATCAACGTCGAGAGGCTCGGCAGCACGTACATGATCGACGCGTTTGACGACGTGCGCTTTGACCGCGTGGCGGCAGAGTGCGCGGCGCGCCTGGCCGGCAGGAGGGCGGTCCTGGTGACGGACAGCCAGCACCTGCGCGAGATCGGCCGCGTCAGGGAGATACTCGTGGAGGGCGGCGTCGACGTGGCGGTGGGGCCCGGCGGCGGGCAGCTCAACGACGGGCAGGTATTCGGGTGCGAGTTTTACCCGGCGACTGACGCGGCCGGCGGCGCCGACGCGTGCGTCTTCATGGGGCAGAGCGGGTTCCACGCGGCCGGGGTCGCGCTCGCCACCGGGCTGCCCACGTACGCGCTCGACCCGTACTTTGGCGAGGTGCGCGACGTCTCGGGGCTGGCAGACCGGATCCAGAGGAGGGCCACGCTGGCCGCCGCAAAGGCGGCCGAGGCGTCCTCGTTCGGGATCATCGTGGGGCTCCGGGACGGGCAGACATCAAAGGTGTCGGCGCTGAGGATGAAAAAAGAGCTCGAGGCGGCCGGCAGGAGGGTCCAGATGTTCGCGATGACGGACATCACCAACGAGCGGCTGCGGAACCTGTCGGGGATCGAGGCGTTCATCCAGTCGGCCTGCCCCAGGATATCCACTGACAACTCGTTTGACATGCCGGTGCTCTCCATGCCGCAGGCCAGGGCCATGCTGGAGATCATCCGGGGCAGGGAGGCCGGGCCGTACCTGCGGGCGCGCCACTGGCTCTAGGGGCGCATCAGTATCTTGCCGAACGCCCCCCTGTTGAGCATGCGGGCGTGCGCCTCGGCGGCGCGGTCCATCGGGAACTCCGAGTCCACCACCGCCCTTATCATGCCGCGCCCCATCCAGTAGAGGCCGCGCTCGAGCTCGGCGCGCGTCCCCTGGGTGGACCCGAGGACGGAGGTCCCCTTGGAGTAGATGTCGCGCAGGTCAGTCGGCGCGTCGTACCCGGTGGTGGCGCCCGTGGTCACCACGGTGCACCCGGGGCCGAGCATCGCAAGCTCCCTCCCCCAGTGGCGCCCGCCGATGTGCTCGAACACGACGTCGACGCCGCGCGGCGAGCCGTGCGGCCGCGGTATGCTCCGCGCTATGTCGAGCACCTCGCGGTCCCACCCCTCGCGGCGGTGGTCGACGGCGTGGTCGGCGCCAAGCCCGCGCATCCTGCCGAGCTTCTCCCCGCTGGCCGTCGCTATCACGGTGCACCCGAAGAGCTTTGCTATCTGGATCCCGAACATGCCGACGCCGGAGCTGCCGCCCATCACCAGGACGACCTGGCCGGGCCTTATGCGGGCGCGCCCGGCCAGCATGTGCCACGAGGTGAGCATCGTCATCGAGGCGGCCGCCGCGTCCTCGTACGTCACGCCGTCGGGGATCCTCACCGCGTTGTACGCCGGGAGGCGCGCCACCTCGCAGTAGCCGCCCCAGAGCGGGCCCGTCTGGAAGCCCCAGATGAGGCGCCGCCGGCAGTCGTACTCGCGGCCCGACGTGCACGCGCGGCACGTCCTGCACGAGAGGTTGCCGTGGGATACGACGCGGTCGCCGACGCGGAGCCCGTCCACCTCGCGCCCGACCGCCATGACGTCGCCGGCAGCATCGGTCCCCGACACGTGCGGCAGCGGCACCCTGAGCGGGCGGCCCCTCATCCCCCAGATGTCGTCATAGTTGAGCGCGGCGGCCCTGACGCGGAAGACGACCTCGGAGGGGCCCGGCTCGGGCGCCGGGATCTCCCTCACCCCGAGGATGGAGGCAAAGTCGTCGTCCTCGGCGTACCTGTCGTATACGAGCGCCCGCACGGGCCGCGCCCGGGCCGGCTCCGTATATGTCTCTGGCGGGGGGGCCGGCGGGCCGCGTACCTGCCGGCGCCCGGATCCGGCATTCTGGTTTTTTCCCCGATCGCGCCCGGCCGGGGGGAGCCGCCGCGGCACGGGGGGCCCTGGGGCCTCAAAACGGTTATAATCGCGGGCGCCCGCGGCGCCCACGTGGAGGCAATATTCCCCGGGGACGGCATCGCGTCGATAGAGGAGTACGAGGCGGGGCACAACGCGTTTGACGACGGGGACATGGTGAGGGCGGCCACCGTGGGGACCAAGGAGATCGACTCGGACGAGCGCACGGCCGGCATCAGGCACCCGCGCGTCTTCTCCGTGCCGAGGAAGGGCGACGTCGTGGTGGGGACCGTGGCGGCCGTGATGGCCTCGATGATGGCAGTCAGGGTCGACTATGTCAACGGGAACCCGACCACGTCAAAGGTGGAGTGCATCTGCTCCATACGCAACATCAGGATAAGGAACCCGGCGCTGGCCAACGACATCGTCTCGCTGAGGGTGCTCGGGACCCTGAACGGGACGGTCCACGGGACGATCGAGGAGCGCGGCATGGGCGTCATGTTCACAAAGTGCAGAAAGTGCGGCGGCAGGGTCGCGCCCATGCGCGACGCGATAAAGTGCGCCGACTGCGGCTGGATAGACGAGCGCAAGCTCTCGGCGGACTTTGGAAAGGGCGGCTTTGTAAGACGGGACGGGTAGCATGGAGTCGGTCTCGTTCCAGGGCGAGCGGGGCGCGTACGGCGAGGCGGCGGCCGCGGGGTTCTTTGGCGCGTGCAGCACCGTCCCCTGCCGCACCTTTGCGGACGCGCTCGGAGCCGTCACCGGCGGGAGGGCCTCGCACGCCGTCATCCCGGTCGAGAACTCGCTGGAGGGGAGCGTCGGGGAGAGCCACGACCTGCTGTACAGGACGGGCCTGCGCGTCTCGGGCGAGATATACCACAGGATAGAGCACTGCCTGATAGGGGGAGGGACGCTTGAGGAGGCGCGCACCGTCTACTCGCACCCGCAGGCGCTGGGCCAGTGCAGGAGGTTCATCGAGGAGAAAGGGCTGAGGACGATCCCGACCTATGACACGGCCGGCAGCGTCAGGATAGTCAGGGAGCTCGGGAGGAGGGACTGCGCGTGCATCGCCAGCGAGGCCGCGTCGGCGATACACGGCGTGCCGGTGATAGCAAGGGGGATAGCGGACGAGCCGGGCAACACGACGCGGTTCCTCGTCCTGTCCGGGTCGTGCCCGCCGCCGAGCGGCCGCGACAAGACGTCCCTGATATTCTCGATAAGGCACGAGCCGGGCTCGCTGTGCAGGCTGCTCGAGGCGTTCCACGGGGGCGGGATCAACCTGACAAAGATCGAGTCGAGGCCGTCGGGAGGGGGCGGCTCGTGGGAGTACAACTTTTACGTGGACATAGAGGGGCACGCCGACGACCCGGCCGTGCGAGCCGCACTTGACGGCGCGGCGCGGGAGGCCGTCTCATCAAAGGTGCTCGGGTCGTATCCGGCCGCCTAGAACCCGCGGGGCCGCCTCATGCGGAACCCGATGCCGAGCCCGACTATGACGATCCCCGTCACCATGACCATCAGCGGGTACGTCACCAGCAGCGGGTCCGGCGGGGTCTCGAACGAGTACGAGACCGTGACGTCCCCGGCGCCGGCGTTGCGCACGGTCAGGCGCGACTGGCCGTCCTCGGCGTGGGACCACGCGAACTCCTCGCCGTCCTCGCCCGCGTGCCCGTCAAGCTGCAGGCCGCCCGGGCTTGAAAGGTCGACCGTATACGGGCCGCCGGAGACGGAGAACCGGTGCTCGGAGCCGGCCGGCGCCACGAACGAGTACGCGTCGTCAAAGCCGGGCCCCACCAGGGACTCGCCGCTTATGTGGGTGGTGAGGAGGCTGTTTGCAAGCGCGGCTACACCTATCGCCAGGATCACGACTCCCGCGGCGATCCCCGCGTAGGTGCGCCAGCTCACGCGGCGCGGGCGGGGGGCCCGGGTTAAAAATGGTTGGCAGGGGGATCGGCGGTTCCGGGGAGGCGGGTACCGGATCTTGGCGGGGGACGGTCATCCTGAGTTTATATAGACGGGCCGCCTCACCCGCCCCATGGTAATGAACATCATAAAGCCGCTCAGCGAGGACGGATGGAAAAACCTGATGGACGTGATGGAGCGCGGCCCTACAAAAGAACAGAGGGAGATGTACAGGGACTCCGAGAAGGTGTTCAGGGAGACCAGATGGGGGGACGGCGCCGGATCATCCGGTGGCAAACCGCCCGCGATCCCGCAGGATCCCGCATGACGCGGCGGTCCCGGGCCGGTTTAAGAGTGAAAAAGGCCGCATGGCGGCGCGCTTGAAGCTTGGTGATCAAGGCGGCCGAGCTGGCCGCGCGCGCGGGATTACAAGATGCAGCTGCCGGGCGCGTCTGCCGGCGTCTTCGGTCAAGAGGGGCGTGCCGGGCCGGATGTGAAGTTTCGGGAGATCCCCGCGTCCCTGTATGGCGGGATTGTGGGGCACGGGGGCCATGGCGGCGGCAGGTATCGCGCGGGGGCCACACCGGCGTCTTTCTGCCGCCGGGCGGCTTGGGGAACTCGCGCCGCCTCCTCGCGGCCTCCCTCCGCCTCTTGTGGGACCTGTACAGGTGGGATCTCGCACCGTATCTGCCCGGCAGGGGGCATCAGGCCATCGGATCCTGCGCCCCGTGCTCGTCATCGGCCGTGCCGTCCCCGGCAACCACGCCGTGGAAGCCCAGGCGCCGCCCTGTCCCGCGCGCGGGATCCGCGCCCCTGCCGCACGGAATAAAGGCGCGCACTGACCGTCAGGGTGTGTCTTTTCCGCGCATCCTGCACATTTCGTCGGGGACGGCGCGCGCAGGCGCGGTTTAAATAAGAAGAGGGATGGCGCAGGGCATGAAGATGGCCATGCCCGTGGCGGGACTGCTTTTGGCGCTAGCCGTGGCCCCAACTGTGGCGCTTGTCCAAGCAGACAACGGCACATATGCAACAAGCGTGGACGAGGCTATGGAAACTGGGATCACCGCCATAGACCAGATAGAGGAGCTTTCACGTCAGGCCCTCGCAAGCGGCGAGATACCAATCTCCGAGATGCCAGCCAGGACGGGTGACTCGTGGCAGTGGGAATACGGCAGCATGGCCGAGTTCAGGGCCAACGACGCGTTTACGCGATCCTTCATCAACACGCATCTTGAGGGCCACGAATGGAACAGGGTAAACGCCGAACACCACCTGAGGATATACAACTTCGAGACCATCACCGGGGCCGTGGGGCATGGCCACGAGATGGCCTTGCTCGTGTCAGAGCTGAAAAAACTCCAGGACAGATATGATGCCAGCGAACCAGTGGAAAAATTCCACGCATGGCTTGGGGCCAAATATACAACACCGGTGTCCGAGCAAGGAATAATTGACAGACTGGCAGAGATAACCGGTGATGAAAAATTCCTAGGACTTGCAGAAAAGGCCGCGGAGAGCTTTGACAAGTTGGTGGAAAACGGCATCCCCCCCAGCGACATATTCAATTCAGACTATGAATACTGGCTACAGATCTCTCACGACTACATGTGTGGGTTTGTGCAATGGTGTGATTCAGGATCGTTCGGGAATGCCGCTGTTATAGGTGCAGTCAAGACAGATGCAGTTAGGTGGGATGTATGGGACTATTTCCTTCCGGAGGCAAGTGCACAGAGTAAGGTCTATGTACCGTACAACCTCGTATTGTACATATTCATAACTTCCTGCGAGTTGAACTACAAGATGTGCAGTATTACAGAGATAAAGAAGATACGCGGCGGTCAGGGCGAGTTTGAGATACCCGAGTTGACGAATACGGACGACCATCCCGTCATCGGGGCATTCGCACACACCACAGGAGGGACGCTGACCGTCGGGGGCAGCGCATGTGTGGAGAGGAGCCCGTCCGGCAAATATCCGGGCATCATTACCGATGTAAGGGTGGTTCCAATCTCGGATAGAACGTACCAATACGGCTCAAGCGCCGGCGATGCCCAGAGGGACAAGAAGTGCTCGTCGGCCATTGCGATTCATGAGATACCCACCGGCAGGAATACGCCCTTTGGCGGCAAGGCGTCATCCACCGGGCCATATTATCTGAGGTAGATCACCGCGCATGGGCACGAACCTCCTGGTGCTCGTGTCGGCATCGGCGGCCGCCATGGTGCTCGTATCCGTGGGCTACCAGCCGCTACACGACTATGCAGAGTACAAGGCGGAGCGCGCCCCCTACCTGCCCATAGCCGGCCTAAAGCCGGAGTTTGAGCCCCTGCTGATAGAGCCGCTCGCGGACAGGCCCAGGATCAGGCATCCGGGGGAGACGGAGGTCGGCTACTCGTACGCGGAGTACCATCCCGGGGACGGGTCCGTCACGCTCACGTACGACGACACGTACTATAATGCCCACGGCATGCACCTCGGATACAGGGAGCCCAGCGGCCAGGTCCACAACCAGACGTACCACCCGGGCCAGACGTTCGCGTACGCGTGCCAGGAGCTCGACGGGTTCAACCGGGTCGGCATGTTCCAGTACAGGGGCGCCGGCTCGTTCCACGGGGCCACCACGCTAAAGCTGGTGCACTTTGACCTGCTGGTTCCAGACACCGTGCCGTGCGACTTTCCCGGGTACCTAGTGAACACGGTCGACATCTATGACGCGGGCTGGTTTGACGGCTCCTACGACCTCGAGCCGTACGGAGGCCCGCCCGAGAACGCGACCGAGCACGAGATCAGGTACGTGCTGCCAGTAAGGCACATGGTAAAGGAGCTCCCGTTTACGGTCGACGCCATCCAGCCAAAGCACCTGCCGGTGGGGACCCCCGGGTACATGATCGACCTCAACCCCGACGGCTCGATCACCGTGGAGTATACGGCCGACGGCGTGAAGCTCGTGCGCACGTACGAGCCCGGGCAGTCGTTCGTGACGAGCTGCCTGAACGAGGGCGACACGACCATGCTCGGCGTCCACTACCACCGGGGGGTCGAGGAGGTCTACGGCAAGGACGGCACCTCGCTGGTGCTCGGCTGGTTCAAGGGGTACACAAAGTCCCCCGTGCCGTGCACGTACCCCGACTATGTCACGGACCTAGTCGACGTGGTGGACGCGGGCATGCTGGACCGCCACTATTACATGAAGTTCTACGACTGGAGCATCGAGCCGTTCGGCGGGCCCCCCTAGCCCCACGCGCATGTTACGCCGGGAACGGGACGCGGGGGATGCGCCGCCCGGGTCACACCGGCGTCTTTCTGCCGCCGGGCGGCTTGAGGAACTCGCGCCTCTCGCGCCGCCTCCTCTCGGCCTCCTTCCGCCTCTTGTGGGACCTGTACAGGTGGATCCCGTACAGTATCGACCCTGCAAGGACCACCGGGGCCGCCAGGTCCCAGGCGCTCGGCTCGTCGTCACCCATGCCACGCCTGCGGCGGGGCCCGGGATATAGGCGACACTGCGCGACCGTGCTTACCGTCCTTACCTTTCAGACCACCGAGACGTCGTGCGGCTGGCTCTCGGCGAACCCGGCCCGCGACATCTTGATGAACTCGGCGTTCTCCTGCATCTGCGGGATCGTGTGCGCCCCGCAGTAGCTGAGCCCGGAGCGGAGCCCGCCCGCGAGCTGCTTTATGATGTCGGTGACCGACCCCTTGTGCGGCACCATCGCCTCGACGCCCTCGGCGACATAGTCGTTCAGGTCCGCGTCCGGCGGCGGGGCGGCGCCCTCCTTTGCCTTGCGCCCGATCGAGGCGGCAAGCGACGCCATGCCGCGGTACACCTTGAAGCGCTTGCCGTTCTTGGTAAGGACGGTCCCCGGCGACTCGTCGGTCCCCCCGAGCATGCCGCCGAGCATCACGGACGAGGCGCCGGCGGCCAGCGCCTTTGTCGCGTCGCCGGACGTCCTGGTGCCGCCGTCTGATATCAGCGGTACGCCGTGGTCGCGGCACGCCGCGGCGCAGTCCATCACGGCGGTCAGCTGCGGCACGCCCGACCCCGTGACGACGCGCGTGATGCAGATGGAACCGGACCCCACGCCGACCTTTACGGCGTCGACGCCGGCCCTGATCAGGTCCTCGGCGCCAGCCGCCGTCGCGATGTTGCCCGCGATGAGCTCGCAGTCGGGGAACGCCTTTTTTATGCTGCGGACGGTGCCAAGCTCGTTCTCGCTGTGGCCGTGCGCGATATCTACCACAAGCACGTCGGCCCCGGCGCCGAGCAGCGCCTCGCTGCGCTCCAAAAAGTCGCCCCTGACGCCGACGGCCGCGCCCACCAGCGGCCTCCCCTTGCCGTCCTTTGAGGCGTCCGGATAGTCGGCCGCGTTGGTGATGTCCTTGCTGGTCACCAGCCCGCGGATCTGCCCCGTGCCGTCGGTGATGGGCAGCTTTTCGATCCTGTGCTCGTGCATCAGCCGCTTTGCCTCCTCCGCCGAGACGCCGGGCCTCGCAGTGACGACGTCACGCGTCATGACGTCGGCGACCCGGCCGGCGTGATCCGCGAACAGGAGGTCCCTCTCGGTGATGATGCCGGCGAGCCTGCCGTCGGGACCTGCCACCAGCAGCCCCGAGACGCCCTTCTCCGCCGCGTACGCCAGGGCGCCGCCCACCGTCCGGTCCGGCGGTATGGTGTACGGGCTCTCGATGACGACGCTGCCCGAGCGCTTTACCTTTAGCACCTCGCCGGCCTGCTCGGCGATCGTCAGGAAGCGGTGTATGATGCCGATGCCGCCGGCCCGGGCCATCGCGACTGCCATCGACGACTCTGTGACCGTGTCCATGTTGGCGCTCACGAACGGGATGTTCAGCCGGATGTTCCTCGAGAGCCGCGTCCCGAGGTCCGTCTGGCTCCTGCTGGAGATGTCAGAGTACTTGGGGACGAGTAGAACGTCGTCAAAGGTAAGCCCGTCCCGGATCTCCAATTATACCCCGCCGGCCCGGGCCCGGATTGATTATAAGCCTTTGCCGGGGCGCAGCAGCCGCGCAACGCCGGCCGCGTCCCTGCTCTCTGCCACGTCGTGGGTGCGTATGACGTCGGCCCCGTATATGACGGCGGCCGCCTCGGCCGCAAGCGATCCGGCAAGGCGCCCCTCCGGCCCCCTGCCTACCACCTCGCCGATGAACGACTTTCGCGAGACGGAGACGAGCACGGGATACCCGCGGATCCGCGATATTTCACGGATCGCCCGCGCGTCCCTCCCGGCCCACCCGCCGCGTATCCGCGTCACGGGGCCGCTGCCGGACCTGCGGAAGAACCCGATCGCAGGATCCAGCAGTATGCCGGACGCGCCGCACCTGCGCGCGATGCGGACGCTCCTAGAGAGCGGCCCGGCCACCCCGGCTCCACCGGTCCCCCCCGGCCTGTGGGCGCACAGCACCACGGCGGGGCGGCGCTCTGCAACCAGGTCCGGCATGCGCGGGTCCCCCTGCAGCCCCGTCACGTCGTTGATGATAGAGGCCCCCTCGTCGAGGGCGGCCCTTGCGGGCCCGGCCCGGTACGTGTCGACCGATATAGGCAGGTTCGTGGCGCCGGCCACCGCGCGCACGGCGGCCGCCACCCGGGCCGCCTCCGTCCGCTCGGGGACCCGCGTCCGCAGGTAGGGGGCCGTCGACATGCCGCCGACGTCCACAAAGTCGGCCCCGTCGTCCTCCATCCGCCTCGCCGCCCCGGCGATCCCGCGGGCGCCCGTGCGCACCGACCCCCGGTAGAACGACTCGGGGCTGGCGTTGAGCACCCCCATTATCCGGACGGGGCACCTGCCGCCCACGCGCACCCCCGCGATGTCCACACGTTTATCAAAACCCCGGGGCAATTAGAGTATATGGCGGTGCGCGGCTGGAGGGCCATCTACAGGCAGATAGTGGACGAGTTCGGGTACGACGAGGCGGCCGACAGGCGGGCTGCGCGCGACCTGGGGGGGATCCTGGCGGGGGCGCGGGACGCCGGGCCCCGGGTATCCTCGCTGGTGCGCGGCAGGCCGGTCCTGGTGGCCGGCGCCGGCCCCTCGCTCGGCGCGGCGATGCCGCTGATCAGGCAGGCCCGCGCCACCAGGATCGCGGCGGGTAGCGCGGCCGGCGCCCTGCTCCGCGCGGGGATCACCCCCGAGATCATAGTGACGGACCTTGACGGGGATCTCGAGCCCCTCCTCGGGTGCCCCGCGGGCCCGGTCTATGTCGTGCACGCGCACGGCGACAACGGGCACCTGCTTCACCACGCCGCGTCGTTCAAGAGGTGCCTCGGCACGGCCCAGGCCGGGGCGTCAGGCATGGTGGCCGACTATGGGGGGTTCACCGACGGCGACAGGGCCGTCTTTCTGGCGCGCCACTTTGGGGCCTCAAGGATCGTCCTGGCGGGCATGGACTTTGGGACCCGGATAGGGAGGCACTCGCGCACGCCGGCCCGGGAGCGCCGCGCAAAGCTGGCAAAGCTGGACGCGGGCAGGCGGGTCCTCGAGTGGCTGGCGTCGCGGCCGGGCCCGCCCATCTATACGATCTCCGGCGGGCTGGAGGGCCCCGCCCGGATCCGGCCGGGCGGGATGGCCCGCCTGCTGGAATGAGTTTAATACCGAGCCTGCCGGCGGCCGCGCATGTCGGGCGAGAAGGTCAGGGACGCCGTCTCCGTAAAGGAGCACATCGAGGGCCGGATATCAGAGTGCCACGCCGAGCTCGAGATGCTCGAGAAGAACCTTGCCATAGTGAACGAGTCGCTAAAGGGGTCGAGCTTTTCGAGGGCCTCGGAGCTTGACCGCGGGACCGGGGCGCCGGCCGGCGAGGGGGCCGGGGGGCCGGACGTAGGGCCGGACGGGGGGCCCCCCGAGGAGCACGACGCCGAACCGGATGCCGAACAGGGCGCCGCGCGGGACGACGGCGCGGTCGAGATCCGCGGCGACGACGGGTCGACTATCGCGGCAGCCTATGTCACCCCCGAGAGCGTCCGGATCGTGCTGGACGAGGGCGTCGCCGTCGGGGAGGACGTGCCGCCGTTCAGGTCGTTCTTCATCGAGAGGGTCGTCGGCGGCATGAGGGGGCAGGCGCCCGAGATCGAGTGCTCCGTGACGAGGCGGGGCGAGCACATCGGCGAGATCACCATCAGGAACTACGGGGGCGGGGGCAGGGCCGACGAGCTGCTCAGCAGCGCCGGCTGGTCCCTGCGCAGGATGCTCGAAAAGGCGGGTGGATAGTGGACCGCATACTGGTGCTTGACTTTGGGTCGCAGTACAGCCACCTCATCTGCAGGCGCATCCGCGACATGTCAGTCTACGCGGAGCTTGCCCCCCACGACGCCCCGCTCGAGCCGGGCGGCGCCAGCGGCGTAATACTGTCAGGCGGCCCCGAGAGCGTCTACGCGGAGGGGGCCCCTCGCCCTCACCCGTCCGTCTTTGAGGCCGGCGTCCCCGTCCTCGGGATCTGCTACGGCCACCAGCTGGTCGTAGAGAGGTTCGGCGGGCGCGTCCGCCGCGCAAACCGCGAGTACGGGTCCTCGGAGCTCGAGGTGGTGGACGGCGCCGGGCTGCTCGGCGGGATCGGCGGGTCGGTCCGCGCCTGGATGAGCCACGGCGACGAGGCCGAGGAGGTGCCGCCGGGGTTCGAGGTGATAGGCAGGACGGGCGCGTCGGCGGCGGCGGCCATCGCGATGCGCGAGAGGCGCGTCTACGGGATCCAGTTCCACCCGGAGGTGGCGCACACCGAGCGCGGCTCGAGGATACTTGAGAACTTTGCCGTCGGCATCTGCGGCGCAAAAAAGGAGTGGACGATGGAGGGGTTTGCAGAGTCGGCCATGTCGTCCATATCGGCCACCGGGGGGAGGATCCTCTGCGGGGTTAGCGGCGGGATCGACTCGTCGGTCGCCGCGCTTCTGATACACAGGGCCGCCGGCGACAGGCTCACCTGCGTCCTCGTGGACAACGGGCTGCTCCGCGAGGGCGAGCGCGAGGAGGCAGAGTCGGTCCTGCGCGGGCTCGGGATCAACCTCGAGACGGTGGACGCGTCAGAGAGGTTCCTTGCCAGGCTCAGGGGCGTCTCTGACCCGGAGGAGAAGAGGATGGCAGTCGGCGACGAGTTTGCGCGCGTCTTTACAGAGTTTGCAAGGGAGAGGGGCCCGTTCAGGTGGCTCGCCCAGGGGACGCTCTACCCCGACGTCATCGAGAGCGGCTCGGCAAAGGGGCCGGCGTCGGTGATAAAGTCCCACCACAACGTGGGGGGCCTCCCGTCCTGGCTGGGCCTCGAGGTGCTCGAGCCGCTCCGCGACCTCTACAAGGACGAGGTGCGCAAGGTGGCCCGGGTGCTGGGGATCCCCGGCAGCGTATCTGCCAGGCACCCGTTCCCGGGGCCCGGCCTGGCAGTCAGGGTGATCGGGGAGGTGACCCCCGCAAAGCTGCAGATCGCAAGGTCGGCAGGCCGCATAGTCGAGGAGGAGCTGAGGGGGGCCGGCCTCTACGGGTCCGTCTGGCAGGCGTACGCGGCGGTCGGGGACGACATGGCCGTGGGCGTCGTGGGGGACGAGAGGAGGCATGGAAATATAGTAATAGTCCGGGTGGTGGACTCGGTCGACGCGATGACGGCGGACTGGACGAGGCTCCCGCACGGGGTCCTGGAGGGGATAAGCAACCGGATAACCAACGAGATAGAGGGTGCCGCGTGGGTGGCCTACGCGATATCCAGCAAGCCGCCTGCCACCATCGAGCCGCAGTGATGCCCATGGACTATGACGGCCTCTGCGACGAGATACTCCGGTGCGACCCCGGGATCAGGTACGTGGCAGTCTATGACTATGGCGAGCTGCATGACAGGACCCGGAAGGGCGAGGAGAGCCTCCTCTCCAGGGAGGAGACCGAGATGTCCCTCTCCCAGGCCGTCTACAGGTGGTCCACCAGGAAGAAGACGACGGACAAGATAGGCAGGCCGATCTTTGCGCTGGCAAAGTATGAAAAGATCTACAGGATCACGTTCCCGATATCGGGCGCCGGCCTGGTGCTGATAAGCGCCGACCTCGAGGCCGACGTGATGGGGATCATAGAAAAGGCGACCGCCATAAGGTCGCGGTACTAGGGATCACGCGGGGGGCGGGGCCGCCGTGCCGGAGATGCAGGCGCCCAGCGCGCCGGCGTCCGCGCCGAGCGCGCCCCTGGCCACCGGGACGCCGCAGAGGCGCCGCGCGTACGACATCCCGGCGTCAAGCAGGCCGGCGTCGGCCACCCCGCCGCCGACCACCAGCACGTCGGGGCGCGCGTCGCGCGCCAGCCCGGCAAGGCATGTAGCAAGGTCGGCCGCTACGCGCGCGCGCCACGCGTCGCCGGCCCCGCCGGGCGCGCCCATCCTGCCGCCGACCATCTGGCGCCATGATACGGCGAGCGAGGCGCCGCCGAGGTACGCCTCGACGCACCCGCGCCCGCCGCACCCGCACCTTGCGCCGCCCGGCTGCATCACGCTGTGCCCCCACTCGTGGGCCGCCCCCTTGTCGCGGGATATCCGGCCCTCCCTTACCAGCCCGCTGCCGACGCCCGTCCCGAAGACGGCCCCAAGGACCAGCCCGAACCCGCGGCCGGCGCCAAGCAGCGACTCTGCCAGGGTAAAGCAGTCGGCGTCGTTCTCGAGCGTTATCGGCATGCCGAGCGCCGCCTCAAGGTCCGGCCCCAGCGGCATCCCGTCAAGGCACCTTGCGTTGCCGGCGCCCGTCGAGCCGAGCCCCGGCGGGGTGCCGGGCGCGCAGACGCCGACGGAGCCGGGGGGATCCCCGCCTGACACCTCTGATACCAGGCCCGAGATGGCGCGCACCGCCTCCTGGTAGGCGGGGGGAGTCGGGATCCGCCTGCGGGATGACACGCGGCCGCCATTTACAGCAAGGGCCAGGATCTTCGTCCCGCCCACGTCGATGCCGACCCTGGCGGTCAGCCCATCGGCGGCGGAGGCCCGCCCCCGCCTCCCGGGGACGACCCGGGCGCTCCGGACGTTGCAATCACGTCGTCGATCCGCAGTATCAGGCACGCCGCCTCGGTGGCCGACTTTATGATCTGCTCCTTTACGGCGACCGGCTCGACCACGTCGACTGCCAGCATGTCGGCGATCTTTGTGTTGCGGGCGTCGATGCCGGCCCACTTTTTGCCCTGGCTCTGCCTGGCGCGCAGGCTGGCCATCGTATCGATGGGGTCCATGCCGGCGTTCTCTGCTATCGAGAGCGGGATCGTCTCTAGCGCCTCTGCGTACTTTTTGATCGCAAGCTGCTCGCGGCCGTCGAACTTGTCGGCCCACTCCTTTAGCTGTGATGCCGCGTACGACTCCGGGGCCCCGCCGCCGGCCACGATCTCGGGCTTTTCGATGACGTCCTTTACGACCATCAGCGAGTCGTGTATCGAGCGGTCCACCTCGTCGATGACCCTCTGCGAGCCGCCCCTGATCAGCATCGTGACGGACTGGGGGCGCTTGCAGCCCTCGACAAAGACCCACTTGTCCGACTCTACCTTCTTCTGGTGGACGAGGTCGGCTCGGCCGAGGTCGGCGTCCTCTAGGTCGTCAAGGTTGCTTATCACCCTGCCGCCGGTCGCCTTTTCGAGCTTTGTCATGTCGCTCTCCTTTACGCGGCGGACGGCCAGTATGCCGTGCTTTGCAAGATAGTGCTGGGCGATGTCATCGATGCCCTTCTGGCAGATGAGCACGTTGGCGCCCGTGTCGTGCAGCTTGTCGACCATCGCCTTTAGCATGCGGTTCTCCTCCTCCAGGAACATCTGCATCTGGGTCGGGTCGGTGATCCTGATCTCGGAGCTCATCTCGGTCTTTTCGATCTCGAGCGCAGAGTTGACGAGCGCGATGCGGGCCCCCTCGACCCTGGCCGGCATGCCGCTGTGGACGATCTCCTTGTCAAGGACGATCCCGCGGACCACCTGGGTGTCCTGGATGGAGCCGCCGGTCTTCTTTTCCACCTTTACGTTCTCAAGATCCACGGAGTACTTGCCGTCCTTTTCGGCGGCGATCCCGAGCACCGCGTCGACGACCATCTTTGAGAGCGTGCCGCTGTCCTCCGAGATCAGCTTTGACTGCATGCTGGTCGTCGCCACCTTTAGGAGCGACCCGCGGTCGTCAGGCGAGACCTTTTCGGACAGCTCCGAGTATATCTCGAGCGTCTTTTCCATCGCCTTTTGGTACCCGTCCACGATCGTCGACGAGTGGACCTCCTTCTTCAGCAGGTCCTCTGCCTTGCCGAGCAGGGCCCCCCCGAATACCACCGACGAGGTGGTCCCGTCGCCGACCTCGTTGTCGACCGTCTTTGATATCTCTACAATCATCTTTGCCGCCGGGTGCTGCACGTCTATCTCCTTTAGGATGGTGGCCCCGTCGTTGGTGATGGTGACGTCCCCGAGCGAGTCGACGAGCATCTTGTCGAGGCCGCGGGGCCCGAGGCTGCTCTTTACGAGGTCCGAGACCATCTTTGCGGCGGCAATGTTGTTCTGCTGGGCGTCCCTCCCCTTCTGCTGCAGGGCGCTCTCCTTTAAAACCAGTACCGGCCCGTTGGGACCCTGCTGTATTGATGCCATCTTGGCTCGTGGCCCCCGAAAACCCCTTTTTTAGTATTTCCTAGGGGCGGCGATCAGGTGTATGGCCGGACGTACCGGCGCCCCCTCACGTCGACCAGGCCGCTAGATAGTATCCGGACGGACGGGAGGGCGAGGAACTCGAGGAAGAGCGGCACGAGGTGCGGGCGGTCAAGGGGGCACCCGGCGTCGCGCAGCTCGGAGTTGATGCCAGCCAGGGACTCGGCCACCTCGTCGAACGGGCGCGACGAGGCCACCCCGGCGAGGGCCAGCGGCATGAACGCCCGGACCCGGCCCCCCCGGGATACTGCGATCCCGCCGCCGGCCCCGATGACGCGGTTGGCGGCGAGCGCCATGTCCGCGTCATCCGTCCCGATGACCAGCAGGTCCCCCTCGTGGAAGCACCACGTCGAGGCAAGGGCGCAGTCGGCGCCGAACCCCTCCATGAACGCGACCGTGCGCGCCCCCGTCCTGCCTATCCTGTCAAACGAGGCCACCTTGGAGGCGCCGTCGGGGACCACCTGGCCGCCACGGACGGGCAGCTCTGCCTCCCCCATCGACGTGATTATCTCGGTCCTGAGCTTGATGGTGGCGGCAGTCGCCGACGCCCCGCCCGACGGGGCCGCAAAGGCGTCCCCCGACATCCTGCCGAGCCGGACCGTCCTCCGCGTCCAGGGGGCCGGCCGCCGCGTCCCGCGCCGCGCCAGCACCCGGCCCCCCGACGCGGCGATCCTCCCGCCGACTATGACGGTCTCGGGGCGCAGCCCCCTTTCGAATATCACGATGTCGGCAAGCTTGCCGGGCGCGACCCCGCCGAGGTCGGCGCCCATCCCATAGTACTCGAAGGCGTGGGTCGAGGCGAGCGCGGCCGCGTGGGCAGGACCCATCCCGAGCCGGACGGCCTCGCGCATGCAGTGGTCCATGTGGCCGTACCTTGACATGTCGCCCGGATCCACGCCGTCGGTGCAGAACATCAGCCTGTCGGTCCGCACCCCGGACTCGAGCACGCCCGAGAGTATCGCGGCAAGGTCGCGCCGTATCGAGCCCTCCCGCGCCATCACCCACATCCCGAGGCGGAGCCGCTCGATGGCCTGCGCGGCGTCGATCGGCTCGTGGCATGAAAAGATCCCCGACGAGACGTACGAGCAGAGCTTTTTTCCGGACATGCCGGCCGTGTGGCCGTTCACGGGGAGCCCCGAGCGCAGGGCGTCGCCGAGCATCCGCATCGCGCCGCGCTCGCCTGCGACCACCTTTGTCCAGGCAAAGACCTCGCCGGTGCCGGCCACGCCGGGCAGGCCGAGCGCCCGCCGCCTCTCCGCATCGGACATCGTCCTGCAGTTGCTCATGGCGGGGTCGACCGGCACCCCGCCGGGCACCGTCTGGAAGACCCGCACCGGCAGCATGGCGCACAGCCGGGCAAACTCTGCAAACCCGCGATAGCCGCCGATCGCGGTGACGTCCACGGGGTCCGAGAAGAGGGCGGTGGTCCCGCGGAGGAGGGCCCTTGCGGCAAACTCTGCCGGGGGGGCGAACTGGTCGATGTGGGTGTGCGGGTCGGCAAGGCCGGGTCCTGCCATCTTGCCCCCGGCGTCGATCACGGTGGTGCGGGGGCCGACGGCGTGCGATGCGTCGGGCCCCACGTACGCTATGCGGTCCCCCGATACTGCCACGTCGGTGCCGGGCAGCTCCTCGCCCGTGTACGTGGAGAGGAGGGTGCAGCCCCGTATGACCAGGGTGGCCGGCGCCGCCCCGGAGGCGACCCTTCCCAGCCTCGATATGGAGCCCGCAAGTTCCACGGGGCCGGTGCGGCGGCCGGCCTATAAATTCAATGCTTAAATTACGCCGCCGGGGCCGCGCCGGGGTGAACATACCAAAGGTGCTGCGCAAGTACTGCGCAAAGTGCAAAAAGCACACCGACCAAAAGGTCTCCATATACAAGGCCGGCAAGAGGAGGGGGTCGGCCAGGGGCGAGCGGAGGCACGCCGAGAGGAAGCGGGGGTACGGCGGCCAAAAGTTCCCAAAGCTGGCAAAGCCGGCAAAGGTCACCAAGAAGGTGACCCCCCTGATGACGTGCACCGTCTGCAAGAAAAAGTACAACAAGCCGGGCATCAGGATCAAAAAGTTCGAGCTGGTGGCCTCATGAGAAAGGCCCACGTCGGGGTCCCCGAGCCCTCCAGCAGGTTCCAGAACGCAAAGTGCAGCTCGTGCGGCGAGGTCCAGGTCGTCTACTCGCACGCCACCACCAGGGTCAACTGCAACTCGTGCGGCAACGCGCTGGCGACGGCGACCGGCTCAAAGGCCCGGATCGACGGCGAGATCGTCGGCAGCGCCGAGCAGGGCTAGGTCCCGCCCAGAGTTGATGTTAAAGGCGGCCCTCCTGTCGTCCACCACGCGCAGCCTCTCGGGGTATCCGCCGCGCGCGTCCATGCCGACCACGGATATCCCGGTATAGCAGAGCCCGGCGCCGGCAGGCGGCCCGGGCGCAAGGCCCGCCCCCCGGAGGAACCCGACCGTCGAGACGACGGACGTCCAGGCGGACCTGTCCAGCAGACCGGTGATCTCCCGCGCCATCGCCGCATCCATCAGGGCCGCATCGCCGGGGACGACGAGCGCCGGGCCGTCGATCCCAGAGAGCGCGAGCCCGAGGTCGGCCGGATATCCCGCGCCGGGCGAGTCAAGCACGTCCACCCCGGCATCAAGCAGGACCTGGCGCGTCCGCGGCGCCGACCCGCTTGCGACGGCCCGGACCCTGAGCCCGGCGCCGCGGAGCGCCCCGACCACGCGCATCACGGACGGGTCCCCGCGCGGCAGCAGGAGCTTTTCGGCGCCGCCCATCCGCGAGCCGCGCCCGCCCGCCATCACGAGCCCGATCACAGCGACACCGCCACGGCCAGGGCCGCGATCCTCGATACCTCGTTGACGGCGCCCAGCACGTCCCCGGTGATCCCGCCAAGGGCCCTCGAGGAGACTGCCGCCACGGCCAGCCCGGCGCCCACGGCGGCGCCCAGCACCAGGAGCGCCCCGGGACCGAGCAGGAGCGCCGGCGAGGCCGCGACCGCCCCGGATACGGCCACCCTCCTCCAGTCAAGCATGCCCGCAAAGAGGCTCCCAGAGCCGGGCGCGGCGGGCGGGGCCGCGCGCGAGGCCGCCACCATCGAGAACTTGGCCGCCATCTCAGAGACGATCACCGCCTCGAGCAGCCAGGGGCCGGCCAGGGAGGCGAGGACGGCCAGCGAGACGAACGATACGGAGGTGGCCGCCGCCCCGGCCGTCCCGGTCGCCGTGTCCCGCATGGCGCCAAGGCGCCTCTGCCTTCCCCCGTGCGCCATCAGGCCGTCGGCCAGGTCGGCGAGGCCGTCGGCGTGGTGCATCCCGGTCAGCGCCGCGAGCGCCGCCGCGGCTGCCACGCCGGCAAGCAGCGGGTCGGCCACCTGGGCGACGGCGAGCCCGGCAAGCCCGGCCAGCACGCCGACTGCCGCGCCGACTGCCGGCGAGAGGTAGAACCCGCGGGCCGCGTCCTCGAGCGAGCCGCGCGCCGGCAGTATGGTGAGGAACGACACGATGGCCGCCGCCTGGCTAGACAAGCGTCCCCCCCGGCGCGTAGAGCGCCGCATGCAGGGCGGCATAGAGCGCCGCGTGGATCGCGGCGGCAAGCGGCGCCGAGAAGAGCCCGGCGACGAGCAGCGAGGAGACACGCATCATGCGCACGGCAAGGCGCACGTCCCGCGCGGACGGCGCGGCCGGGCCCCCCTCCAGCACATAGCAGCCCTCCTTCTCGAGGCGCGCCCCGAGCGCGCCCGCCATGGCGGCCATCGCGTACCCCGAGTTGCGGCTCTGCGTGCGCCCCCCGTCGCGGAGCATCACGCGGCACGACCCCCTCCAGTCAAGGCGGAGCAGGGCGGCGGCGGCCACCACGGCGAGCCCGGTGAGCCTGGCAGGCAGGTACGTCAGGGCCGTCTCGAGGGACGCGGCCGGCCAGCCGGCCTCGCGGAGCTGGGGCGACCTGTACCCCATCATCGAGTCGGCCGTCCCGGCGGCCCTGTACGCGAGGGCGCCGGGGGCGCCGAGCAGCCCATAGTAGAAGAGGGGCCCCGTCACGGCGTCAGTCGTGTTGTCCCCGACGCTCTCGATGGCGCCTGACAGGACGCCGTCCCTGCCGAGGGAGCCGGTGCGCCTCTTTGTGATCCGGGCCAGCGCGTTGCGGGCGGCCCCAAGGTCGCCGCGCTCGGCGCACTCTGCCACCCCGAGTGCGCCCCGCTCCATGCCGCGCATCGCAAGCGATACCTTTAGCAGGATGGCCGAGGACGCGAGCAGGGCGGCGGCGTGGGCCGCCCACGGCAGGCCCCAGAGCGCCGGTACGAGCAGCAGCGCCGGCACGGAGGCGGCGCCCACCATCAGGGCGACGACGAGGGCGCCGGCCGCCCTCGGCGAGGCGGAGCGGGCCGCGCCCGGCGCCAGCCTGGCCGCGATCGCCCCCATCCAGGCAGTCGGGTGCAGGCGGTCGCGCGGGTCGCCGAGCCTGTCAATCGCAAGGGCCAGGGGGACGGCGAGCGCGGCCGCCAGGTGCGCCTCCGTCAGGCCATCGCCTCCAGCATGCCGACGTCGACGGACCCGGAGACGGCCCTTGCCAGCCCCCTTATGCGCCCCTCGAGCCACGGCGTCCGCCTGCCGTCCCACGAGACGCGCCGGGCCCCGAGCGAGTCCTCGTCGGGCAGGCGCGACGCGATATGCGGTATGACGCCGGCGACGGGCACCCCCGTCATCCGCGATATGCGGCGCAGCCCGGGGGCCAGCACGCCGGGGTCCCCCCTAAAGTTGTTAAAGACGAGCCCGCGGACGCGCCCGCGGTCGGCCCCCAGCAGCGAGAGCGTCCCCGATACGGCCGCGAACGAGCCGCCGCGCTCCATGTCAGAGACGAGAAGGACGGGGGCGCGCGCCGCCCGCGCGACGCGCATGTTGGCAATGTCAGAGCCCCGCAGGTTGATCTCGGCCGGGCTGCCGGCCCCCTCGATCACCATCAGGTCGTGCCGGCCGGCAAGGCGCCGCATGGACGACCGGACCGCCCCCATCAGGGACAGCGACATTGCATAGTACTCTTTCGCGGTGACGGTCCGCACGTACCTGCCGCCCACGTAGAGGGCGCTCCTGTCGTCCCCGAGCGGCTCGAGCAGGACGGGGTTGATGTCAGGCGTCACGGGGCAGCCGGCGGCGGCCGCCTGGACGGCCTGGGCGCCGGCGACGCGGAGCCTGCCGGCCCTGACGTGCATCCGGGACATGTTCTGCGACTTGAAGGGGCAGACGGAGTAGCCGCGGTCCCGGAAGATCCTGCAGAGGGCCGCCACGAGCGTGCTCTTGCCGGCGCCCGACGAGGTCCCCTGGACCATCAGGGCCCTCATGCGGCCTCACCCAGCGCGCGCAGCAGCAGCCTGTTCTCGCGCCTCGTCCGGACCGATATCCGGATGCAGCCGGCAAGGCCGCGGAAGCCTGCGCAGCCGCGGACGAGGACGCCGCGCTCGAGCAGGGCGCGGCGGAGCCGGCGCGGGTCCCGGGCGCGCACCAGCATAAAGTTGGCGTCCGACGGGAGGCACTCGAGGCCGGCGATCCCCGATATGCCGCGCCGCAGGTATGCGGACTCGCGGCGCACCATCGCCCTTGCCGCCTCGAGGTACCCCTCATCGCCGAGCGCCGCGATGCCGGCCGCCTGCGCGGCGCCGCTCGTATTCCACGGGACGGCCGCTTCGCGCAGGACCCTTGCGAGCGGGGCCGGCGCCACCACGTACCCGAGGCGCACGCCGGCGAGGCAGAACGACTTTGTAAGGGAGCGGAGGACGGCAAGGTTGCGCCGGCGCGGCGCCGACCGCGCGACGGACTCTGCGGGATCCGCAAGCTCGACAAAGCACTCGTCGACCAGCAGGGCGCACGAGCGTGACGCGGCGGCGGATATGAGCCGCGACACCTGGCGGCGCCGGAGGAGGGCGCCGGTCGGGTTGTTGGGGTTGCAGACCACGGCGCACCCGCCGCGCGGGAGGCGGGCGGAGAACGCGTCAAGGTCGTCCCCGAGGTGCATCGTCCCAAAGAAGGAGGGGCGGCACCCGGCAAGGCGGGCGGCCCGCTCGTACTCGGAGAAGGTGGGGGCAGGTATCAGGACGCGCCTGCCGGGGACGGCCAGGCGGAAGTAGGCGTGTATCAGCTCCGAGGCGCCGTTGCCGGGCACGACGCACCGGGCCGGGACGCCGGCGTGGGCGGCGAGCGCCCCGACGAGCCGGGTGGCCGATATGTCGGGGTACTCGGAGGCCCACGAGATGTCCCGGAGGGCGGCGCGCGCGGCCCGGGGGATGCCGGCCGGGCCGGTGCTGGCGCTAAAGTCGGCTACATCCGGCAGGCCCGCCGAGAGCCTGCCGCCGTGGTCGGCGGATCCCATGGGCGGGCGCCGCGGGGGATCATAGTATATCTTTGCCAAGAACGGTTTAATTTGGGCCGGCGGGGCCCGGCCATCGTGGAGAGGAAGAGGGTCGCCGTCGTGGGCGCCACGGGCTCCGTGGGGCAGGAGTTCATCCAGTCGCTCGAGGGCCACCCGTGGTTCGAGGTCGACCAGCTTGCCGCCTCGGAGAGGTCGGCCGGCAAGAGGTACGTCGACGCGCTGAGGGGGCCTGACGGGATGATAAAGTGGGACGCAGGCGGCCAGGTGCCCGCCTACGCAGAGGGGATACAGGTGCGCCGGATCGACGAGCTTGACACGTCCAGGCTGGACCTTGCGTTCTCGGCGGTAGAGTCCGAGGCGGCAAGGAGCATAGAGACGGGGCTGGCAGCCGAGGTGCCGGTGATATCGACCAGCTCCGCGTACAGGTACGAGGAGGACGTCCCGATACTGATACCGGGGATAAACGACGAGCAGGCGGGGCTGCTTGACGTGCAGAGCAAGAGGCGCGGCTGGAAGGGGTGGGTCGCGCCGCTGCCAAACTGCACCACGACGGGGCTTGCCATAACGCTAAAGCCGCTGGTCGAAAAGTACGGCGCGAGGAGGGTCATAATGACGTCGCTGCAGGCAATATCGGGCGGCGGCAGGTCCGGCGTCGCCGCGATGGGGATAACGGACAACGTGCTGCCCTACATCGCCAACGAGGAGAGAAAGGTGATGGTCGAGACGCGCAAGATACTCGGCAGCCTCGAGGGGGGGAGGATCAGGGACGCCGACGTCAGGGTCAGCTGCACGTGCACTAGGGTGCCGGTGATAGACGGGCACACGGAGTCAGTCTCGGTCGAGACCGAGAAAAAGATAGGCCCGGACGACGCCAGGAGGCTCTACGAGGAGGCCAACTCTGGCATCTCGGTGGCGGGCCTCCCGTCGGCCCCCGAAAAGTACTATGCGTTCCACGAGGACCCCACCAGGCCGCAGCCGAGGATGGAGAGGGACGTGGGGGGCGGCATGACGACGACCATCGGGCGGGCCGAGGAGATGGACCTCTTCGGGAACGGCCTAAAGTACGTGCTCTTCTCCCACAACAAGAAGATGGGGTCGGCAAAGGGGGCGGTCCTGCTGGCCGAGATGCTGTGCAGCAAGGGCAAGATATAGGATGCCATATATGGCGATCCCGGGGGCGGGCTAGCGTTGCAGAGGCAGGACCGGGCCCCGCGCCTGGCGGCGTACTACGAGCTTACAAAGCCAAAGATATGGTACCTGCTCGTCTTCACCGCCCTCGGGGGGGTCGTCGTGGCATCGAACATACACGGGATCGCCGTGACGCCGCTGACCTGGGGGCTGGTGCTCGGGTCGGTGGCGGCGGGATCGGCGGCCGCCAACACGCTGACAAACTACCACGACAGGGACATCGACGCTATCATGGAGAGGACGAAGAAGAGGCCCATACCATCCGGCAGGGTGAGCCCGGCGGGGGCCAGGAACTTTGGGCTGGCGCTGGCCGGCATATCCATGGCGCTGGCGTTTGCCATATCGGCGGACACGACTGCCGAGCAGGGGGCGTGGGCGGCCGCGTTCATCGCGTTCGGGCTGGCAAACAACGTGCTGGTCTACTCGTACGGCCTCAAGCGCAGGTCAAGATCCAACATCATACTCGGCGGGCTCTGCGGGGGCTCGCCCCCGATGATCGGGTGGGTCGCCGTCACGACGGCCGACCTGTGGACGGCCGGGCTGGCGATGGCGGGGCTCGTCTTCGTCTGGATCCCGATGCACATCTGGGCCCTGGCGCTCCACTTTCGGGAGGACTATGGGAGGGTGGGCGTCCCGATGCTGACGGCGGTCCAGTCCGAGCGCGCGTCTGCGCGCGCGATCGCCGCCTCGACCGTCGCCATGGTGCTCTTTTCGGCGGCGCCGCTGCTCATCACGTCGGGCGGGGAGCCGGTGGCCGGCGAGACGTACCTGTGGACCGCCGCCGCCTCGGGCGCCCTGATGGCGGGGCTCTCGGCGTGGGTGATTGCAAGGCCGGCCGAGCGCTCGTCATGGACGCTCTTCAAGTTCTCAAGCCCCTACCTGGCGGTGCTCTTCATAGCCCTGATGGTGGACACGGCGCTCTAGGAGGCGCCGCGTATCTGCCCCTCGAGGCGCGCGTGCTCTGCGAGCAGGCCGTCAAGCTCGGCGCGGAGCGCCGCGTCATCCCACCCGGCGGCGGCGAGCCTGGCGGCGCGGCCGACGATCCTCTCCTGGAGGCGGGCCTGCCTCCCTATCATGTCGAGGAACTCGGCCCCCTTGTCGTCGTCCACGCGGCGCGGGGGCGCCGGCAAGGCCGCCGGCAAAAAAGGCCTCAAAAAAGCCGGCCGCCAAAAAGCCGGCAAGGCCGCCGGCCAGGCAGGCGGCCGGGGCGGGGACGAAAAAGGAGCCAAAGTCCCCGGAGCGGGTCGAGTTCGACAAGGCGTGGACCGCCTACAGGTCGGCGCTCGCCGGGTGGAAGAGCTCGCTTGAGAGCTGGAACGCGGCGACGGAGCGGGCCGTCTCCACGTATGTAGCGGCGTCCGGCAAGGCGCAGGCGGCGGACCCGGAGCTTCGCAAGAAGGTAAGCGCCAGCTGGGAGGAGGCGTGGAGGGAGATAGGCCCGGGGTACGTGAGGCAGCAGACGGCGATGATGGAGGACATCTTCAAGAAGACGAACCTTGAGACGGTCAAAAAGTTCAACGAGCAGTGGGAAAAGTTCCTAAAGACGACGGGCGAGGAGTCGCTAAAGGCGTACGAGGAGGCGCTGAGGCTCTTCAACGGGGCCTGGCAGTCCTAGGCCTCCGGTATGTCG
>UYNY03000103.1 GCA_900620265.3 Nitrosopumilaceae archaeon
CGCTCTGCCTTGTACGCCCTCCTGAACTCCTCCTTGTCCAACTGGTGCATGCCGTTACACGGGAGGCGCGATCAATAACTGTTATGGACGATTGGATCTAGTTCAGAAACTTTTGCACGTAACTATATGCCCGCCGCCTATCGCAATCATTACCACCAAGCCCACTCCCAGTAGCCCCACTGCCCCCATCTCTGCCCGCACGGGAAACTTGCTATAAAAACCAATTGGCGTGTGGATTGCCGTTCATGTCCGAGTCTGTACTCACAAATGTTATACTATCTGGATTATCCCCTGCCGTATAAGGAACTGGAGCGAGCCCGCAAAGGTCGCGTCGTCGACCTGCCCGTCCACCCAGAGCCCTGTGCTCTGCTTTATCCACGAGGGTATGCCAGACGACGTCGCCTCGCCCTGCTCGGCACCGCCTACTGATATCACCCCCTGGTTGATAAGGAACTGGAGCGAGCTTGCAAAGGTGACGTCGTCTATCAAGCCGTCCACCCAGAGCCCGGCGTTTGTCTTTATCCAGGCCGGGATCGAGACCGCGGCCGGAGGGTCGGCGGGCGCTGGCGTGGGGGCCGGGGCCGGCCTCGGCGGGGCGTCCCTTGGCGGGGCGGGCGAGGCGTCGCCCATCATGCTATCGCTGATCTCCAACAGGGCCGAGCCGATTCCGGCATAGGTGGGCACAAAGTCGACCACCCCCGACCCGATTACCTTGACATCGAGGCGGTACTGGCTCGCGTCCTGCGGGATCTTTATGACCTGCACGTCGATCCCCTCGGAGGCAGTTATCGCTTTCACCGGGCCGCCGTCAAGCTCCTCCAAGACGGGTATCCCTGTCACCGGCTTGCCATCGAACTTCTCGATCAGCTCCTGCCTGTCGTGGTCGTACAGCGCGACCTCGTACAGGATATCCGGAATTATCTTGCCGTCCGTGTCCCTGAACTCGAGCAGGAAGGGTATCTCGTCCCCGTAGCCGCGCTCCGCGGGCCACGATACGTCGACGTCGACGTCGACAGGCACCTGGGTCTCATCCTCCTGTATTTTGACAAGCTCGGCCCTTGCGGACTTTGTGGGGACCGGCTCGCCCGCCACCAGCTCGAAGAGCATCTTGCCGGGGCCGTCCTGGCCCGTCTTCTCCGCGATATCCTGGAGCATCTCCGTGTCCAGCAGGAAGTGCACGATGCCGGATCCGAGCCCGTCGAGGTTGGGCAGCAAGCCGTTCGGGTGGTCGGATCCCGTGCCAACCTCTATCCCGTTCACGAACCCGCGGAAGCCGGTCCCGTACGTCTGGGCGAACTCGTGGGATATCCCGACCTCCTCGTGGACGATCGGGACGAGCTCGACATAGTCGGGCGACCAGTCGAACTCCATGTCAAACGAGACCGTCCTCGTGTTCCTGTCGAACGCAAAGTTGCCCACGTCGTCATAGTAGGTCTTTATCGGGACCCTTATCGGATCCGGGCCGGTGGGGGACGGCAGCTCAAAGTCCTGCTCCTGTGCGACGCTGACGAAGGTGTCGAACTCTAGGTTGAGATCGTCCGGCACCAGCGCATTTGAGCTGGTTGCCGCATCTATCAGGACCTTTATGTTGTACAGCCCGCCCTTTGTGAATATCGGGCCGGACACCTGCGGCCTTGCACAGGTATCAAGGTTGTCGTTGTTGCACTTTTCCCCAAATACGTGGAGGGCACCGCCGTCGGTGTCACCGGGGGCGCTTGTATGTCCAGATCCAAAGTACTTGGTACACTGGTGGAGCTTGTCCTTGTCACAGCCCGCCTTTGGGACCACCTTGATGTCAAGCCGGCCGTCCTCGTCAAAGAAGAAGTTCCTTGCAAGCAGCTCCCTGTCCAGCTGGCCGTCGTTCCATATATCGATCCGGTAGGTGACCTGCGGGAGGGTCTCCTTGGTGTCAAGATAGAAGAACTTTACCTGCACGTTCACCTCTTCTGCGTCGTCCACATCCAAGTCGTACGGGGTGAGGAGCGTGCTGACGGTGACATCCCTGCCATTCAGGTCCAGCGGCGGGGCCTGGTCCCCCCCGAAGCCGTGCCCGAAGGCGGCCGGGAACGATGCTGCGATCGCGAGGCCGATGACTGCCGCAAGCCAGCGCATGGCATCCGGAGGCCGGCTCCATATTTAAAGCTGACAGTGGACGCAGCGTACGAGTCCAAGTCCTCCTGACCGGCACGTCGAGCTAGGACGCGGCAGACGGTGTTTGACTTCGGCCTCCCACATCGGGCGCTCGCCCTCCGTCCTGTTCGGCCATGCCGGCGGAGCCGTCCTGATCAGGGCGTACGATCCGGGAGGACCCCCAGGGCCCGCCGGTGACATGACAGGACAGTGGGCCTGTGTCCTATAGTGCAGCTCATAATTAATTTTCAAAAGAAAAAGGCGCACGTTGAAAGGTTTTTAGATCCTCCGTGCAGGGGGTCGGCCATGACGAACGCAAGAGAAATGCGCAGTCACATAAGGAGGATGACGCACACGTTCGAAACCAAGCTCCTCGCGATCAGCATGCTGAAAAAGGGCTCTGAGAAGGAGGATGTAGCAGACGGGTTCGGCATAAGCGTCCAGACTCTGA
>UYNY03000104.1 GCA_900620265.3 Nitrosopumilaceae archaeon
ATAGACGACTCGCACGGGATATGGAGGTGCCACTTTGCCGGGTCGTGCAGCCAGGTATGCCCCAAGGGGGTGGATCCGGCCATGGGGATACAGCTGCTGCGCGGCTACATGCTGGGGTTCCGCGGCTGAATCCTTTGCGCGGTGACGGCCGCGCGCCGGCGCATGCTCGGCCCCGGAGCGCGGCGCATGTTCCACGATCGAGGCTCGACGGGGCCGGGCGGCCCGCCCCGCGTGATATCCCGCTGGGGCTCCCCCGGCGTGGGCGCGGCCAGCCGATCCTGGCGGAGGCCGGCACGGACGTGCCGCACAAGACAAATATAAAATCACGCCGGGCCGCGCCCACGTTGTCGGGGATCAGGGTCACGTACACGGGACTGGTCTCGTTCGCGTCAAGGATCGCCATAGTCCTGGGCAACGCCGCGTTCATGCTGATCATCACGAGGACGCTCCCCGTTGAGGAGTACGGGGCCTGGGGGATAATCAGCACCATGCTAGTGTACGCGGTCTCGGCCGAGGTGGCCGTCGGGTACTGGGCGTCCCGCGAGGTGGCAAGGGGCGAGGACTCTGGGCGCACCGCCGTCGCGTCCAGCGCGGCCCTCTCCGCAGGGGGGGTTGCGGCGTATGCCGGGTTCGCGCTCGCGGTCGGATCCCACGGGGGCGTCGGCCTCGAGGTGATGCTGCTTGCCGCGCTGCTGGTGCCGCTCCGGTATGTAAGCGGGACCCTGGTGAGGGTGAACCTCGGGTGGCGCCCCCACGCCAACGCGTACGCGCTCGCCGCCCAGTGCGCGGCCCAGATCCCGCTGGCGCTCTACTTTGTGTACCACCTCGGGTGGGGGATCCCCGGGGTGGTGGCGGCGTTTGCCATATCGCACGCAGTCTGCTGCGCCGTCCTCGCCGCGTACGCCCGCGAAAAGCTGCGCGGCCCGCTGGAGGCGCGGCGCCTCTCAGGCTGGCTGCGCCTCTCCTGGGTGTCAGTCTACCCGGAGGTCGCCTCTGTGCTGTACCGGCTCGACGTAATACTGTTCGTGGCCCTGGCGGGCCCGGTCGCGGTGGTGGCCTCGTGGACCGCCGCCCTGACGGTCGCGTTCACGGTGATCCACTCGGCCCTCATAGCGACCGCCATCTATCCAAAGCTGCTCGGGGGCGACGGTACGGGGCACGTCCGCGGCAACATGACCCTCTTCCTGTACGTGGCCATACCCATGGCGGCCATGGTAATCTCGCTGGCCGGGCCCGCGCTCTATGCGCTGAACCCCGCGTACGCAGAGGCGCATATGGCGCTCGCGCTGCTCGCCGTGGGCATGTTCTTCACGGCCGCCTCGGTCGTCTTCCACTACATGCTGGAGGGGAACGAGAAGGTCGACGCCGCGGGAGGCGCCTCGGCGGGCGACTATGCGCGCAGCAACCTCTTCCTGACGCCCAGCATCAACGTGGTCCAGCACGGCACGTACCTGGCGGTTCTGGCGGCCGGGTTTGTCATCCTGTCCGGGGCCCCGGCGGCAGACGTGCTGCTGTTCTGGGGGATCGCCGCGGTCGCGACGGGCGCCCCGTTTACCGCGTACAGGTACGTGCTGGCAAGGCGCGAGGTGGGCCTGCGGCTGGAGGCGGCCAAGGTGGCAAAGTACCTGGCCGCCGCCGCGTGCTCGTTCGGGGCGGTCCATGTGGCACAGATTGAGCTCCTCAGGCCAGCCGGGATATTCGAGTTCATGCCCGTGCTGCTCGGGCTGGCCGCCGCCGGCATGGCCGGGTACGCGGCCATCACGCTTGCCGCGGATCCCGGCACGAGGTCCCTCGCAAGGGGGATAGTGGCGGAGATCAGGCGCAGGTAGGGGGCGGGCCCCCACCCCAACCGATATATCCGATCCGGCGGTGCCGCGGCCCCATGAGGCTGCTCATCGGGGCCGGCACCAACAGGCTCCGCCACGTGGGCATCCTGGCGGCAGGGCTTGAAAGGCTGGGCGTGACGTGCATGGTGGAGGATGACCGACCGTACGAGGGGTACCCCGGGGGCGACCTTGCGTCCTGGCCGAGGGCGGGCGCCAGGTTCGGCAGGCTGGTCTCCGGGTTCGGACCCGACGTCATAATGGCCGACCGCGTCCGCGGCTTTGCGGCGCGCGCCGCGGCATCCGGCATCCCTACCGTGGTCCACCTGCGGGGCGACTATTGGGAGGACATGGATCTCGAGCTTGCAGAGTCGGGCATGCTCAGGCGCGCCGTGCTCGGGCTCCGCGCGGCCGTATCCGCCAGATGCTTTACAGGCGCCGCTGCAATCATGCCCATCTGCTCCCACCTTGAGAGGGCCGCATCCAAGAGGCTGCCGAACCAGCGCATCGCCCCGCTGCAGAACTATCTTGACGTGGACGGCTGGCCCCGCCCGAAACCCATGGAGCTGCGCCACCCGTGCGTCGGGCTGCTGCAGAACGCCGACATGAACGGAAAGGTGGCCGGCATGCTGGAGATAGCCGACGCCGTACAGGGGATGCCGGACGTGACGTTCTACTGGGCCGGCGCCGGAAGGTACGCGGACAAGATCCGGGACGCGCTGGGCCGGTTCCCCAACTTTGTGGAGCTCGGGCGCGTTCCGTACCCGGACGGCGCCGCGGCGCTCCTTGCCGGGATCGACGTGTACGCGCTGCCCACCGGGATTGACATGTCGCCAAGCTCCATCCTCGAGGCGCAGCTCTCAGGAAAGCCCGTCCTCGGATCCGACGTGTACGGCGTGCCGGACGTCATGGCGGATGGGGAGACCGGGTTCCTCGTAGGGGCGGGCGACCGGGCGGGGTGGTCGCGCCGGATACGGCAGCTGCTTGACGACCCGGATCTGGCATCGCGCATGGGGGAGGCCGGCAGAAAATTCGTCCTTGGAGGCTTTGGCGTCGAAAAGAGGGCCGCCGAGTTGGCGGAGATACTAGAGTCGGTATCTAGGCCGGGCCGCCGCTAGGAGG
>UYNY03000105.1 GCA_900620265.3 Nitrosopumilaceae archaeon
GCCGAGCCATGACGCCGAGCCATGACGCCGAGCCATGACGCCGAGCCATGACGCCGAGCCATGACGCCGAGCCATGACGCCGACTGTCAAGAGCCTGCTGGTGCAAAGCCCGGCTGGAGGCCGGGCCGACAAACAGGGGGGGCCAAGGCGGGCCTAGAGGGCCCGCCAATGAAGTGATGTCTCATGTCAATGACAGAGGATGAGGACTCTGTTCTGGGAGCGCGCGATCGATACTACTGGGTGTCAGGTATTCGGGGCGCGGGGCTGATATACAGACCCGGTTAGGTGGTGGGGGAGCGGGGGCCCGAGAGGGCCAGCCGGTGTATGGGTACTCCACGTGAGTGGGCGCCGGGCGGATTTTTGGTTTCTATGAGGGAATGCGAGTCGGCTCGGGGCCGCCGGACGTCTAAGGCCCCTCAGGGAGGCACGCCTATGCAGCTGAAACATATGCAGGTTGCATATGCGGCATATGCACGGTGCATATTCAACATATGCGTCCGGAATATGCTGCATATGCATGGTGCATATGTTGCATATCATGGGGGTGGTTGACGCATATGCAGCATACGAAGACCGCCCGACGGGAGCATTCTGTCTGAAATATGCCGCTTTTATACGGCCCGACATTCCAAGATGATGGACATCAAGTATATCGGGAGGCGGGCCCAGAAGGTAAGGAACTCGTTCATAGTAAACATCCCGGCCGATATGGCCCGCGAACTGGAGCTGGAGCAGAATCCGAACCTCAAGGTCACCTTCCTCAACAAGATGGTCATCATAAAGGCAGGGGACAGCAAGATAACAAAGAAGGACATGACCGACGCGGCCAAGATAGCCGACGCGGAGCCGGCTCCTGAGGAGGAACCGGCCCCGGAGGACGGATCCTACATGAAAGAGTTGAACGAGACGATGGGGCCCCCGCGCATAAGCCGGGCCCGCCAAAGGGCAAAGGCGAAGGGTCCCACGCTGGAAGCACTCAAGATGAGGGAATGATGACAATCGTTACCCTCTCTTTTTCATCCTCGTCAAGGCTGTCCCGTATCTCGCGGATCCGGGGGCTCTTTGACCAGACATGGCACCTGAAGAACCCCAGATTGGCCCACTTTATCATGTTGTGCCTGACGTGCTCCGGGTGGCTCTGCACCTCGCTTTCGGACTCTATCTCGACGCTGATCGCCTCGTCCTTCTCATAGTCGTACGCCACGAGATCCGTCCTGTCCCTGCCCTTTACCACCTTTTGTGAGGCGACGGCCACGAACGAGCCGCGGTTCATGTACTCCGATACGGCCTTGGCGGCCACCTCGGCCACGTCGGGGGCCGTCCCTATGGAGGATACGTCTATGTCGAGGTACCGCTTGATGCACTCGTCGGTAAGCTCGTACGGGGCGCTCCGCCCGTCGCCGGACCTGGACAGGAGCCCGTTGGCCTCCATCCGCTGTAGGACGGGGGCCACCTGCGTTCGGTTGGAGACGCGCATCCCGTCCACGATGTCCGACTGGCGCAGCGGGCCATCGTGCAGCTGGCAGATGATTCCCCATGTGATCTTGTCGGGCAGCTCTACCGATATGTTGGCCAGCCACCTGCTCCGCTCCTTTTTAGAGTCGGCGACGGCGGATCCGGGGGTCCCGGAACCGTACATCGCCAGCTGCTCCCTGATGAACTCCTCATACGCCCCCTCCGTGAGGATCAGCTCCGGGGGCGGGGACAGCCAGAACTGGGCGGGCGGGGGCTGCTCCTGCCCCGGTGGGGCCTTTTCCCGTACCGTCCAGTGAAAGTACTCCTGGCTCGCGAGCTGGATGTGGAGCTGCTTGCTGAACTGGGGATCCCAGATCTGGGATATCCGGGAGGCGTCGCGCCCGTTGACCCGGCCCACCAGCTGGGTGCCAGAGTTGCCGCTAATTATGCCCAGCTGCTTGTCGCTGATCTGCTCGGTCGTCTGGTGGGAGAGTATCAGCCCCAGTCCCAGCGACCTTGCTTGCTCTAGCATCAGCTGGAGCACCTGGAGGTCCTTTACTATCTGGAACTCGTCGAGGGCCAGCACGACCTGCGTCCTCTCCTTTTCGTTCTGGACGCGGTTAGCCCTCTCTTGTATGGTAAACCACAGCTTTAGGATGAACGCCTGCATGGCGAGCGGCTGGACGTGTTGGGGCATGTTGAGCGGGGAGATCCGGACTATGGTCTGGTGGCCCGGCTCTATCAGCTTCCAAAAGTCGACCGTTCCCTTGCGGACCGAGAACATCCTCTTGAGGACGGGATCGGTGGCAAACTGCTCGACACGGTTCAGCAGGGGGGTGAACGCCTCGCTGCGCAGGGTGGCGATGCTCTCGAGGGCCTGCCTCATCTCGCGATCAGGCTCGCCGAACGTCTTGACCAGCCCGGGCATGGCGTCGGTCCCCCCGTCCTGGAGCCGGAGTATGATATCATGGATGTCGAGGAAGGTGGGGGCATCGTGCTTTCGGTAGATGTAGAACAGAAGGGCCCTGAAGATCCGCTCCATCTGGACATAGCTCTGGGACTGCTGGTACCACTCCTCGATCGTCTTCATGAAATATCCGACATACCGGGATACGACCTCCTCGCGCTCCCACAGGGCGTGATCCGGGAGCTCGAGCGGGTTTATAGAGAACTTTGTCTCCTGGGGATCAAGATAGTGCACAAGATCCATGGTATCGGGGTCGTGCTGCCTAGCAAACTTGTGTGAGTCGTCCCCCTTTGGATCCACATAGATGAATGCGTTCGGCATGGACCCGTTGGCGTTCCACGCCTCCAGGTGCTTTGCTATCAGCCGTATCAGGGACGTCTTGCCGGATCCGGACGCCCCGACTGCATAGAGGTGGGTGGCAAGATCCGCGGGGGAGAGCACGGCCCCGCCCAGATCCTTCGAGGCGTCCATCCCGCCCCACTCAAACCCGCGGCCGGGGCCGGGACCGTCGCAGGACTGGGCAAACCCGAGGCAGGCCCCCACCTTGGCGGATGCCTTGGACGGCATCATGACCCCCCGGGTAGTCTCGATGTTGGGCGTGGTGGGATCCGGCAGATGCACGAAGAGGGGCATCTCGGTCTGGTTGAGTATCAGGAAGGGGAGCGGCTCGCGGTCCCTGTACCCGAAGATTCCCTTGTTGATGTAGCGGTCCTGGGCGCGGTTCACGAGGCGCCCGGGCTCCGGGAGCAGCCGGAGCGGGAATATGTCCATCCTCGGGATCACCCCCTTCTCGCCCTTGATCTTTATCCGGGTCTTCTTCGGCTCCCGGTCCCAGAACTTCTTGGACGGGTACCTGTACTTTGTGAGGTGCTCATGCCCGGAGTGGACAGTCTCTACGGGGAGGGCCTCTATCTCGTCAAAGTTGAGGTCGATATCGCGGTCGCTCTGGACGATCCCCCGTATGCCCATCATCACCTGGGAGGACTGCATCTTCAGCGTGGCGTGCTTTTGGAGCCCCCGGTAGTTGTTGGTAAAGTCGTGCCCCAGCTCGGGGTGGGCGTGGGGCTTTTTGTCCGGGTACAGTATGAGATCGGCGTTGCTGAGGTGTTTTTCGTGGGCAATCTCGCGGTACTTTCTGTCCATATTGTGGACGTGCCGGGTCAGGATCTGCGAGAAGGGCCGGTTGGCAAACACGAACTGGATCCACGCCTTGTCGGCAAGCTGGATGCTGCCCGCGATCTGGCGGATCAGCTGGCAGGCCTTTGTCTGGTCGAATACGGTGGCAAAGTGCCCGTGGTAGGTGGACACGTCAAAGACCTGGCACTCCATGTCCCGTGAGAACCAGGTGGGCTCCGTGTGGTCCAGGTCGTCAAACACCACGTTGGGATACATGTTCCTGTCTCTTATACACATCTGACGC
>UYNY03000106.1 GCA_900620265.3 Nitrosopumilaceae archaeon
GCGCGGGGACGGGCCCCCTGCCGTTGCAGGATCCGCCGATGCCGTGGCGCCGGCCGCATGCATGCGGGCCCGGAGGCGGGACGGTGGCGGGACTGGTTCCCCGGATGCCCGGCCCCCGGGACAAGTCCGGCCATGCTGATCCCGGCCACGTCGGTCCCAACCGTGCCGGCATGCCGCATGCCCGTCTCTCTGGTCCCCCCGGGCCGTCTCCTGCGGGGATCACGCCCCCCGGCCCCCTGGTACGGTCCGCGCCGGGGACGGCCAGCCGCCGGATCCGGGGCGCGGCGGCACCGCCGGACGTTCGATCTAATGTCCCGCCCCGAGCGTGAATCCGGCGTACCGGACGACTGCCCCGTCCTAGCCACGGTCGTGGATACGCAGGAACGCATGCCAGCCGGAGACGCACGGGCACGTATGCCCCATCCTGACGAACCTCGACCTAGCGGACCCGTCCGGGGGATAGAACGCCGGGATGCCACTCCTGTTCCCCGGTGTGTCCTGCAACTGCCGTATCATGCAGTAACAGCCGGCCCTGTCGATGACGGCACTGTCCCGGCTCATCACCCTCGCGACGGCCCCCGCGCAAAAGTCTGCAAGCTGCAGTCCGAACTCCCCCTCTGACTCCTCGGCGTCATATCCGGCGTACGACGCTATGTTCCTTATCCTGTCACCGGATCCGTCTATCCCTTCATTGAGCGACTCCTCAATATCGATATCTCTCTTGTCGTTTCCCCTGTCCCTGATCACCCTCACCCGCCTGTCCCGCCTCCCGGCAAGGTCCAGGGCCGCGATGATGACCCGCTCCGTCGCATAGTGGTCCGCGCCGCCATAGCCGGGCATCTTGGCGTCCCTGAACTCCTGCTTGTCGACCATCATGCAGAAGAACGGCATGTAACCGCGGCCGATCACCCCCAGTATGCCAGACGCCGGGCCCCGCCTGCACCCGTCCGCCCCCGGAAACCCCTTCCCGGGCCCCATCATGTGCGAGAACTTTATCTCGCACATCCTGCCGCCCTCCATTCCCCCGTGCTCCTCCATCACCGCGCTGCATCCTTCCTTGGCAGCCTTGAGCCCGTCCCGGTGCATCAGCAGGCCCGCCACCGTAAAGATCCCAGGTCCGCCCTGGATCCTCGACTCGTCGACATACAGGGTGTAATTACCCCTCGAAATCCTGATCCCGCCGTCGTAATAGCTGTGCCCCGAGAGCCACCTGTCCCCGCCCATCCTGCGTCCCTCATCCGGGCCTGCCGCATCCCAGCTTGGCCGCCATCTCCCTGACAACCTTGGCCTCCTCGGCAGCCCCTCCGCCCGCCCCCTCCAGCTCGTCCAGCACGGCGTGGATTCCAACAGGCACCCGCCCGTCGGCCGGGTTGTCGACCATCCGCCTGAGGATCCCCGCCACCTCTGGCGCGAACTCGGCAGCGTACTTTCCGAGCTCCTCAACGAGGATCTCCGTCATGGCAAACTCTGCGTGCATCCCCGACCTCCCGTCCACATGCTTGGCATAGTCCTTGATCACCCCCCTGTGCCTGTTGCCCATGAACCATACCGACAGGTCCCGGCCGATGAACGCCTCGTGGGTCCACAGGTCCCCGATCTTGCCCCACTCGATGCCGTGATCGTCCCAGCTCTTCATGGCCATGTCCACCTCTGACACGAGGCGGTCCACTAGCCCTGCCTCCTCCGCCCTGACGGACTTTATGAAGCGCCCGAATATTTCGTCGGCCTCCCCGCCGTGCAGGTATGCTGCCAGCACGTGGTGGAACGTGGCAATATGCACCCTGCCGCCGCGCCGATCCCCGTTGAGGAACGCGTCGTACCACCTTGCGAGGGGCTGGAAAAAGTCCTGGTACGGCGGGTTCATCAGCACGTACCCGTTCCAGAACGCCGCCCCGTTGTGGCCGCACAGCAGGGAATCTGCCATCCCGAGCGCCCACCCCCTGTCGCGCCTGGAGAGGCTCGGCATGTACGCCCCGAGGACTGCGTTGCGCGACGCCTCGTGCATCCTCTGGTCGCCGGCATACTCGTCTAGCAGCTCCCTTGCCCTCCGGGACAGCCCGTCACCCGTATCCCACAGCACGTACAGCACCATGATGTGGAACGACAGCCCCTCGATATCGTTGAGCGATCTTGAGAACATGGTGTCCTCCGCCCCGAACTCCCTGCCGGCCGGCGGCTTGCGGGCAAGCCCACTTACGGCATCCCATACCATCTGGCGCGGGCCCGGATCCCTCTTGCCCCGCATCAGCGCCCTTAACATGTTGAATGCGGCGACCACCGGCCCGCCGGTACGATGGTCCTCCTCCGAGAGGCTCGATATGACATGCCGCACCAGCTTCATCGTGGCCACCCATTCTATCTTGCCGCCCTTGCGCACGGCGTCCTCCAGGCCGGCAAAGAACTTTGACTGTACCGCGGGATCGGCCCCCTCGAGCCGCGCCGCCATGCCCGACGCCCTTGCCGGATCCCCCTTGATCATCCCGGAGAACTCGTCCAGCAGCTCGTACTGGGTTTGGCGGCCACGCGACCCCATGATACTGAGCGCCTCCCCCGTGCTCTTTCCGGCAATCACCGGCTCCTCCTCTTCCGGCACATCCGCGTATCTTTTGGACAGCCTCATGTATGCGTCCATGCGCTCCCCGTCAAGCCACCCAGAGGCCGCCTCGAGGCGCCGCAGGCGGCGCAGATCCAGCATGGTCCTGATCCTCTTGTCCAGTATCTCGTACATTTTGTCCACCTCCTCCCCGCCGCCCTCCGCGCGCATCCTGTCCAGCTCCGGCCTGCCGCGCTCCTCGTACATCCTGTCTATCTCTTCCTTGCCGGGTCCTGATATTATCGCCTCCTGGATCCTCCTCTTGACGTCATCGGGCATGTCCCCGGCGCGCCCGAGCAACGCCAGATACTCGTGCCGTACGTCGTCCTTCCACACGTACCTGAGGGCGTGCCCCTCCATCTCCCTCCCAAACCCCGGAAACTTGCAATAGACGTGCATCTCCATCCTCCTCCATACCAGGTGCTTCCTGCCCGAGATCTCCCTCATGGCCCTGCGCAGGTCGCCCCCGCCCCTCTCGACTGCGTACAGGCAGTCCCGCACATGCGTTACCATGGCCGTCTTTACGCTGTCAGGCAGGTCCTCGTCAGAGTCGGCGATGTGCAGCCGCTCCTTTGACATGCTGGAGTCCTCGTCGCTTGTGCCGCCGTCCTCGCCCGTGTCTATATACCAGTCAAGTACGTCGGCCATCGCGCGCATCAGCGGCACCATGCCGTCCCCCGAGTGCTCCTTGACGATCTTCCCGATCCTGTCCAGCATGGACCCGTGCCTCGACTGGGCGGCCGGACCACTCATCTGGGACAGAGCTCTGTAAAGCATGTCGGCCGCAAGATCGTGCTTTTTGGAAGTGTACATCCTCCTTATTATCTCAAAGTACCTACCGGGGTCGCTACCAAACCTGTTGTACAGCCCCTTCTCTAGCAGGTACCGAGCGATCGTCTCGGTGTGCTCGTCAGGAAGCAGCAATGCAAGCTCTAGGATGTCGATGTACAGCAGGCCGTTACCCCTGACCGTCATGGCATCATACGAGGTGGCGATTCGGGCGACGCTCCCCGGATGCTTTGTGCACCTGTAGAGGTATCTGGTGGCCGCCCAGTACCTTCCCGGCTTCTTGAAAAAGCCGGCTTCTTCCATGCAGTCGATCCAGTTGGGCGGCAGCTTGTTGACTATTCTGTACTGGGTGGCACCCGTGGTTATCGCGTGGATAAGCGCTTCTGCCCGGTCCGGCGTTGGCGGCATTGACATGATCCCGTCGATCTCCTTGTTGGCCTTGGTCTGGCTCACGGTGAGCTTGTACAGGATCCTCTCAATCTCGACCGCCATTGAGATCAGCCCCTCCGCTTGGGCAGGAGCGCTCCTGTGACCTATGTCTCTCACGGTGCCGCGGATGCCCATAAGCGCCTGGTATTCCGTCTCAAGATCGTACTTGCTGTGCGTGGTCCGGTCAACCGTCCTTGCAATCTTTTTGGTTCTGCCCACTTTTTTGACCATCTCGTGCTCCCTTGCCTCCACCAGGATGTCGATGACGTCCCTGAGTCCGTATGCAAGCAAGGACTCCCAGCCCGGGTATTTTTCTCCGTACAACAGGTGCAGCACCCCCTTGTACGCCCTCGCCGCCCTCTTCTCGTGTACCTCCAGCTGGAAGACGAGCTTGCGCTGTATGTCCGTAAGTTTGAGATCCTTGGTGTCGATCCATCCGGTGTCCACGGATCCTCTCAGGCCTGAGCGTATTTGTGCATTCCGGCAGGCAGAATCCCCGCGGGGATCCGCAGTGACAGGCGGCACCACACGGCAACGTACAGACCGTCTGGATCTGATGCCCGTTCCCGGCCGGAACGCAGACGGCGCCCCCCTGCCCGTGGCCGTCCCCCGGGCGGTGCCAGAGGGATCCATGCCCCTGGCAGAACCGGCCGTCCCGCGTCCCCCGTGGCAGCCGATCCCGCCTGCATCAGGACAGCGCAAACACCCGTCCCAAACACCCTGACAATTTCGAGATCACAACGCCGATCCGTTCTCCGAGCCCGCTTGCCCGGATTATCTCCCACGCCGTGGAGCCGGTTGCCACAACTGGCAGGCCGGCAAAGGCCGGGTTAAAATGGGCCAGCACCGCCATGATGACACACGCCAAGCCGTTTACCATTACGAGCTGCCTCAGCCGGGCCGCCTTATCAGAGTCGTCGATCCCAGAGAACAGGGCAGGCGATCTTTCGATATGGGCCTTGTACTTGACACATGTGACAATGCTCGCCACCAGCACCTCGATGGGAATTAGGTATATCCCGGGAATTATAAATATGCTAGCCGCCAGCGTCAATATACAGACCGGCATGAGGGCGACGAGTTTCTTGTTTTCCTTGTTCATTTTATATACCACAGTAACCGTCAGGACATAGTATTTAAAATTTCTATCATGGCCGTACCAAAAGTCCGCTTCCGGACGGCCCGGTGCGACGGATCCGGTATAAACCGCGTCGGCGCCCCGGCTGCATGGCGACCGTCATACGCGGCCAGAGCCGCGGACGGATCGGGCCGCAAAAACGTTTTATATTAAACTCGGCCCCCGGATCCGTGATGATCCCCCTAGCGTGGCATGCAGCATGCGTGGCCGGATTCACGGATCGCGGAGGGCCGAACGGCCTTGGGTGACGCCCGATCCGTGGGGACGGAGCCCGGCGGCCGTCCCGGGAATCTGCCACTCACAAAGATGCAGGAGAGCCTGCTGGGACGCCTGCCTACCTACAGCTCCAATGCGGCGGAGGCATACCTAGGGGCGCTACACGTGTACCACGGCAACTGCTATACGGACCAGCCGAGCCACCTCGCATACGCTCTGAGGGACGTGGTGGACCATCTGGCAAGGGAGAAGCAGAGCGTTGATGAAAAAAAGTCGCGCCTGAGAGAGGGCGACAGGGAGGCCAACCTCCGGAGGACGTTCGACCCGGTTACCCGGCGCGGCTATGTGTATGACGGGCACTACCGGACACTGGTGGAGGAGTACGACAAGCTGAGCGGCATCGCCCACCAGAGGGATCCTGTGGACGACCTGATCCCCTTTGACGCGATGCCGAGGATCGAGCGCGCCCTGTACGACCTGAGCTTTCCGCAGGTTGCGACCAACAGGATGATCGACAAGATGATTCTAGAGCCTCCAACGCTCGAACGTGCAAAGGCGCTCATCCGGATGATATCCACCGGGGCCGCTCAGTCACGGGTAATCGGCCGGCTCCCGGTTAATTGGTTGGAAAGCATGGACGGGGCTGGCTTTTTCAAGGATCCTGTGGGATACCGGGAGGCCCACAGGTACCTCTTCAGGTGCGCCGGCGAGTGCCCCGACAGGGTGGCAGAGATCATCAAAAGGTACGACCCCGCGGCCGTACGGGACAACCGCTTCCTGTTCTTGGACCTCCTGGACTGCATGATGCGGATGCCCGTGGGCCATGCCGCAACCGTGTCAAGTTTCATGATCAAGGCCGGCCTGCACGACATGTTCGTGCATCATCCGGGCAAGTACCTCGAGGCGGCAGCAAGCCTCTGCCACGGCGGGGAGTATGCCCTTGCGATGGAGTTTGCCCGCAAGGGTCTCTCGCTGGACAACATCAACCACCGGTATCCCAGCGCCCGCTGGCTGGATGCCCCCGTGCGGGAGTTTGCCGACGCGACCATGAACGAGGCCCCGCTGCAGCTGTTCGGGCTCTTGGCGGACATGCTAGAAGATATAATCACAAGCGGCAGGACCGGCCATGCGCTCCCCGACGCCGCATCCAGCATGAGATCCAAGCGCCCGACAGTAGAAGAGTCGGATCAGAACGTCTCTGACCTCCCGTCGTCACTGGTGGCACACATGCGCAACTGCCTTACGATCATGGGGCGTGGTGGCAGAGCCCAGATCCGCCGTGCCGTGGAAACCACGAAAAGAAGGAGGCCGTTGATATACCGCAGGCTGGAGATGTTCGCCTACGGCGCATTTCCAGATACATTCAAGAAAGAGATGGAGGACTATGCCGTCCGGTACCTTGGCAACGACTACACGTACCACGAGCACTATGCCATGCTGGAGCGCCATTACTGCTCAATGCCGGCACGCGCCAGGGACCAGATATCCGATGCAATCACAAGGCATGCCGCAGGCGACGGGCCCGCCGGCGCCACCGGGCGAGCAGCGGACGATTCAAACCTACGCGAAATACGCCATCTCCGCCACCTCGAATGCATTGAGAAGTGCCTTGACGACGAGCAGCTCGTCATCCTCAAGGTTCTGTTGAAAAAACACGACAGGTCGTCGCATCCCGGGCACCTGTTCTTCCGCGGGTCCAAGATGACGGCGCCAGATCGCGGGCCGGGACCGCTGGAGGGCAAGGATCCGGGGCAGGTAATCGACATGGTGAATACCCACAGACCCCGCAGTGTCGTGCTCCCCGCTGAGATACTGAGGGGCTTTTCATACCTTGCAAGCGCGAGCCCCGGGGAGTTCTCCAAGCGGGCGATGGACCTTGCCGGTGTCGATCCGCGCTTCCAGGAGGAGTTCTTCCGTAGCATGGGGGGCGCCCTTGAGGGCGGCAAGAGTATAGACTGGGGCGGCACGATCACCCTTCTGGAGAGCGTGTGCGAGGCCTATGAAGATGGGAAATATGAAAACGAAGAGACCGCCCTTGCCGCCTGCTCTATGCTGGAGTCCGCATTCCGGCACTCCCCGCCGGGGATAGAGTTCCGGAAGGGGCTGCGGCGCCCAATAATGTCGTTTGTCAAGGCATCCTCCCCCGATCGTGACCGCCATCTGGAAAGCTTTGAGGATGACCTCAACTCAGGCAGGCCGATCGATGTCATCAATATGTCCATAAACAGCCTCGAGGGAATGTCCTTTCTTGTAATGATGATGTATGCCCTGTGGTGTCATGAAAAGACCAAAAATACCAAAAAGCCCAAACTGGTGCCAGAGGTAAAGGCGGTCCTTGACCAGTACGTTGAAGGCCCCCGTACGATATTCCGTGACGCGATACTCGGATCATGCCTTTCCGACCTGTATTTCTTTGACAGGGACTGGACACGGTGCATGGTGGAAAGAATATGCACAAGTATCCCCGCAAGGATCGCGTTCTGGGACGGATACGTGTCCTGGAACCATCTAGACGGGGACGTCTTTTCAGGACTGCGGCACATGTATGACGGATTCCTTACCGGCTGCATGCCAGAAATCCTGAGTAAGCAACAAGTCCTCAAATCCACGGTTGACCACTGCGTCTCCGCGTACCTATACGGCTATCGGGGCTCCGCTGGAACCTTTAACAAATTCCTCAAGTATATTAAAAAGAACCCCTCAGACGACGTGGTGGATCACTGCGTATCCCAGGTCGGGATGGTGGTACGGAGCATCCAAGATAGCTCTTCGTTTGACGTAAAAAGACTGAAGACATTATGGTCGAACAGAGTACTGTCAAAGCGTGATCTGACGTATTGGTTCGTGGAAAGCAAGGTGGACAGGAAGGCGTCCATTATGATGTATTCCAAGTACATCAAGGGGTATTCCGGCCCCCCATACCTGCTGTATCCCGTCTTGGACGAGCTAAAGCTGCACGCAGACGAGTCTTCGTATCAGGTGGTGTCTGCGCTGATCCGGCTTGTGAAGATGAACATGCTGGATTCGAGCGAAATCGAATCCATAAAAAGGATCGAGAAAATATTGGAGAAGCACCGAAAAGAGATCGGCAACGATCTAAAAAAACTCCGTGAGCTGGTAAAACGTAGCACATTCCAACCATGACCGAATGGTTTTTGGCAATTATAATGGAAATACCATGTAGACACAGTCCCCTTCGTCCGGATCTTTTTTATTTAATAATTCTTCTTTCCCACCATACTTGTCATACAACGTGTATTCATAATCACTACGATTCTCTGCATTATCCTCAAGCAAAACATAATAGCTTATACGTTCACGTTCCTGTATGAATTTGTATAAATCATAATTTTCATATTTTTCATTATTGGAGCAATGCCTGTCCATCCTTTCGAATACGGATTTATCTGATTTACCAACATAGACTGGGATTTCAATATTGTTTTCATTTTTATATATTACGTACACGCCTGGTCCTGTGATGTTTACTTGGCGTGTGCTCGGATCACCGTTCTGCATCCCGCTTCCATCCTCCTTAATGGGATTAGATAATCGCTCCCACTTCCACTCTTTACTCATGGACGCCCCTGTTGTATTGTGATTATAAGTGTTTCCTGATTCGACCTCAAGCTTGAGTTTGGATTTGTACACAAATCTTCAACAGGCCAAATTTTATATGATGGGCAGTCCCTGAATATTATTTTGTGATTTATAGCTCTTTTTTCTTGGCATGCGGGATATCTCCTGCCTGACTGCCACGCACAGGCAGTACAGCCTGTCCCTTGCCGTCCTTGCCGCCTCTGATCTTGGCCCTCCTTCCGGCCCTCCCAGCCAGTCGTCCATGAGTAATAGCGCGCAGCCGAGCAGCCCGGCAGACCCCTCCTCGTCCTGCCCCCTCCTGTGTATCTCGTCCTCTGTGCATCCCTTCAACTCTTTTACGTGGATTCTTGCCTGATCCTTGATCTGCTCGTCGGTGGGAGGCCCTGGCCGCAGGTTCTCCCCCTCGTACGCCTCCCTTGCCGACCGGATCACCTCCCACGCGCAGTCCCGGCTCTTGCCCGCGCGCTCAAGGCGGATCATCTCGTTGTAGGCGGCGTTCATGGTATCCGTCAGCGCCGCCTTGCCCCTGCCCGGTCTCATGGATCCACAGCGGGGGTCGGCCCAATTAATACCGTTCAATGGCCGCGCCCCGGCGCGGGGCCCCGGGTCCGGCGGATGCGTCCCGCGTAACGGGAAGCTGCGAAAAAGTCCGCGCGCACGTAGGATCCGCGATCGCCGGGGTTTATATCGCCGCTGCCCACGGGGAGCGGCGTGGCCCCGATCGACCCCCCTTACCATGCGGGGTGGGCCACGTACCTGCCCTCGACCGGGAGGATATTCCTGGGCCTGCATCTTGAGACAAGTGATCCGGCCGAACAAGGCTTCCGGCAGATCGGAGAAGTACCGCCGATGGGTGCTGAAACAGGGTGCTATGATCCGGATGCCGCATTGGATGACATCTGTGCACTTGATGATGACAATGCCGGCATACCGGTGTCCGGCTTTTTAGATCATATCGCCGCCCGCGAACAAATGGACAAATCAAAGACGCGCGCCATCCTTCTCCATTGCCGGACAATCGCCTTCCTGCCGTCGTTCATAAAGGCCGTAAAGTACCCTTCGCTCCTGCACTACATGTTCCTGCCCGTCGCACTGTCATCCCCCAGCGAGTCCGTCATACTGCCCGACGCCTACGCCCAGAGCGGGCCACTGGGCGACAATGATCGCTGCCCCGACGCCGTGTGGGACTGCGCGGTATTTGACGCCAAGATACACGAGTCATGGATCCCCGGATCGGTCAACCACCTCTACGGGGACCGGGTGCTCCCGCGCCACCACGAGATCAGGCGGATCCTCCATGCCAGGATGGAGGGGCACAGCAAGATGGCGTTCGAGGCCCTCAAGACAATAAAGCCCGTTGAAACACTAGAGTGCCCCGTGGGCGCGGGCCCCGCGGATCACGCCGGGGCCCTTGAGAGCATCATCAGTGCCAACCTCGAGAGACACGGGTCAGGGATGACGCACATTGCAATTGGAAACCGCATGTATGACAGGCTGCTCGGCGGCGTGCCGCATGTCGCCATGGCAGAGCCGTGCGGCGGCGCCCCGTCCGGGGCCATGCTGGGGCTGGGCGGCACCACAGTCATAGTCGACCGCCTGGTCGACGCGCATACCCCCGATATCATCTATGCCGTGGACATTCACAGGGGGGCGTATTACGGCCAGGGTCCCGTATCCATCAAGACCGACGACCCCGGCCATGGAAATCCAATCTCAAAGGTCGCCGAGTCGTTCCAGTACATGATCGCGGACAACTGCCCCGGCGGCCGGGACGACAGGCGGACGGCCATCAGGATAAGGGTCGTGGATAAATAGGCCCCGGACCGCGCGTCATATGCATGGATCGCCCGGATGCCCCGCCGCGTCCACGTGGGCGTGAAGATTAATACCCGGGCCCGGCAGGCGCCCCCGCATGTCCGAGGAAGTGAAGAGGATGGCGGCGGCCCTGGAAGAGGCCGTCGAGCTCCAGGGCAAGCTGGGCGAGTCTTTCCCGCACCGGTGCGACGTGTCCTGGGATCCGGGCACCGGGATGCTGGCAGTAAGGGTCTTCTCCGACGCGTCCGGGGTGATGGACGCGCTAAAGAAACACCAGGCCGCAAAGAACCGCGGCATGGACCCCGTGGGCCCCCTCCTCGACGGCGAGATGATATGTTATTACGTGCCGTACTACTAGATTCCCTCCCGGGATACCGCGCCTAGTGCGTTCTCGTAACGGCACCAGTGTTGCGCCTTGAGCAATCAGGTTCTGTACTGCCGCACGGACCGCCGGGCCTGATGGCGCTTGGCCAGGGTCACATCTCACGGATGGCCGCCTTCCCCCACGACAGCTCCCGGGGAGCCCGTCTAGGTGGATCCGGGTGATCAGCTAGGATGGCCCGTGCTTGCCGTGAGCTCGTACGGGCGGCCGTTCACCCCTGCTCGCGCTGTGATCCGCAACAGGCGATCGGGCGCGGGTATGATATAAATAGATCCGGACGGCCACTAGGCGTGATGGCCGGTACGGGAATCAAGAGGATGGTTATGCGCGCGGCCAGCCGCGGTGCTGGCATGCGAGGTGCGGGGATCCGCCAGATAGAGCACCGCGTGTACATCGAGTACCTGCGGCGCAACGGCGATCCCACAAAGGGTGATGCTGCATACTATCCGGTCAGGGACGGGTTCTCCTCCGCCGTGGTCAAGCGGATCGTCGCGGAACTTGCCGATAGGGGGCACTTGATAAGGAAGGGCAGCCTGTACGCCCCCGGAGACGGCGCCACAATCCTCATAGGTGTGATCGAGGGCAGTAACGACAATCTAAAGGATGCCGACATGATGCGCGAGATGTTCTACGGCCACCCCCTCTCCGAGTTCATGATCGCATACAAGCTCGGGTTCATGCCGGAGTTCAGGAGGTACTGCAACCGCCTTGCCCGCACCGGGACGGAGGGGGACCCGCGCCGCCTCTTGGACTCGTTCGTGGAGGCCCTCCTGGTTGTACCCGACGAGGACGAGTTCCGCGAGTTCAGGCTCCTCTTCAAGGACTTTTCAAGGGCGTTCCACGTCCTGCTCGGGAACGACCCTGACCACGACGGGCGGATGCCCGACAGGCTGGATCTTGCAATTAGGGCCCATGGGAAGATATGGGACGCGTTCGTGGCCGTTGCCCGGCTGTACCACCACAACCCGGACTACAAGGGGCTCGTCCGCGAGTGGGAGATCGACCGCGATGACGCGATGGCCGAGCTGGAGATTGCAACCAGCAGGTTCCTTGACAGCGTCAGCGACCTTGACGGGCCGAGCCGGATGATGAGCAATAAGGAGAGGGAGGAGCTGCTCAAGGCAGTCAAGAGGAACGACCTGACCCGCCCGATCCCGGCCAGGAAGGAGCTAGAGTTTGCAAAGACGCTATGAACACGACTGTACCGAGTGGAGGGTCTCCAAGGACAAACAAGTGGCAAAATGCCTCAAGAACTACAGATCCGTCAGGGGCCTGGATAAAAAGTACAAGGGATTCATAAAAGACGTCACAGAGGCGGGATCCGCCGACCCAGTCCGCTTTACCGACGAGCCGATCATCGGCGTCAGGACGAGAGATGGCCACCAGACGTACAGCGTATACATGACTGCCGACCTGCGCCTGAAATGCAGCATCGACTATGACAGGTGCGTGGTGACAATATGGGTGGTGGGGGACCACAAGGAGGTGTACGGAAAGGACTGACCGTCCGCCCCCGGACTGCCCACGTCCCCCGAGGGATCCTGCCGCCCCGCGGGCCGGTCCGGAGCTCCGCCGGGCGGGCCGAATCCTGGATCCCCGCCATGCCTAAATGCACCCCCCGGCCATGCCCCGATGCGCCGGCAGCGGCCCCCTGCCTGATGCGTCGATCCTGGCATGGATGATGATCCGGACTGCCGACCCTGCGGCTGCTACCGGTATGTCCCATGTGCCATCGGGACGCCTCATACCGTACCCATACCTTGAAGTATCCGGAATATGGGTCAAAATAAGGTTAATAAGTACAGCCCCCCGCCCGGCCCCCCATGTCGGAGCGCCCACCGATGATCGATGAGATCTTTGACGAGGTCCTGCTCGGATGCGGGGACCTGCCCGCCGATGCCGCCGGGTGGCAGCGCGTGCCGGGTCGGCGGGGCCGCCCCGCCACCGACCGCCTCGAGGTATGGCTTGATACCAAGCCCTGCCGCCTGACGCACGTGGACGCCCTCCGGGAGCCGTCCGCAGGGCCCACCGACGCCATGATCGCCCGCAGGATCCTCGCAGAGCGCAGGGAGGCAGCATACGCTGCGCTGCTCACGCTGGAGGAGGCGAGGTCCATCCGCGGGATCAGGCGCTGCACGGGCCGGCACGAGTCCGAGGTCGTCGCGGCGGCCTTTCTGAACGGCCTGCGCGATATACTCCGCGGCTCTGGCGTGACCCACCTCGTGATGCCGACCTCGATGCACCGCATGTACGTCGGGTCGACAATCACCCTCCGCTGCGTGCCCGGGTGGCATGACTATGTGGCGCTCAAGGCCCTGACGTACCGCCTTGATGATATCCGGATTGTGCCGAGCCCGCACGCCGAGCGGGACTCGCCGCGCACGGCATACGCCGTGGACTCTGCGTCAGCTTTGCACCTTGTGGGGCCGGTCCTGCGCCGCTCCAGCAAGGACCTTGCGGGCGCGCCCACGTCCATAAAGACCTACGAGCGGTACCAGTTCGTGCTGCTCTCCAGATCGAACGCGCGGACGGCGCCCGGAGCGCCGTACATGTCCAGTCCGGGGTTCCGGATAGAGGTGGAGGAGGCATGACCGGGAAACCCGGCGTGAGGAGGCACGAGCCGTTTGATGGCCTGAAATCCGTTGCCGGGATGGGCCTCCCGCTGACGCTGACCCAAAAGGACCTGATACTGTGGCTGCCCAACCATAGCGACAAGGCCTTCAGGGCGTACCTCGGGGCGCTGTGCGTATATTACGGGCCTGACTATCCTGACAGGGCGAGCCACTTTGCGTACGGCCTCAGGGACGTGACGGATCACCTTGCAAGAGCGTCGCAAGAAACACATGAAGCGGGCAGGGGGCTCACGATAGAAAGAAGGAGGCAGCTCCTCTTGAAGACCACCGATCCGACCACCAACCAGTCATATGGATATGACGCAGAGTATGATCTCCTTGCAGAGTCGTATTCCGTGCTCAGCAAAATAGCCCATCCGAGGAAGTTCGGCCCCGGCAGCGAGCTTGCCGGCCATCTGGCCGGGGTTGAGAACGCCCTGCACGAGCTTATAATCCCACAGATCGTAATCAACAACGTAATTGACAGGATCATGTCGGAACCGCCGTCAGAAATCAACGCAAAGAGGCTTATCAGCCTGATGACCAGCGGCTCCACGCAAATCTACATCGTCAAAAACCTTGCGCCCGGATGGCTGCACAGCATGGCGGGCGCCGGGTTCTTTACAAATCCGAAAACCAAGAGACACTGGATGGCACACATGTATCTGTCCAGGTGCATAGACCATGATCCCGAAAAGGTGACGGAGGTGATCCTGTCGTACAAGCCCGTGATGATCCGCAGCGACCCGGGCATATTCGGCGAGTTTCTAAGGTGTGCAAGGAAACTGAGCGCCACGAATGTGGCAAGAATATCCCGGTTCATACTGGATGAAAACCTGCACGGCCTGTTCGTCCACTATCCGACGGAGTACCTTCACGTCGCGGCAAGGCTCTACCTTGACGGCCAGCATGATCTTGCGATCAGTCTTGCCCGCCACGGCCTCTCCATCGACAACATCAACCATGGCAAGTACCCGGGCGGCGACTGGCTGAAGATGTCGGTCAGGCGCTTTGTAGGCGCCCTGGCGGGGAAGGACCTGCTGCCGATATTCGGGCTGCTGGCAGACCTGCTTGAGCGGATCATCATGGACAAGGCCGGCAAGGACGGGACCCTCCATGAGTCTAGCTCGAGCATGCACTTTATGCGCCCGTCGATAGAGGACTCGGATCATAATGCTCCTGATGATCTTGGGCGGTCCCTGGTAGCACACATGAGGGACTGCCTCTCCGCCATCGGAAGGGATGATCCGGGCAGGCTCCGCGCCGCCCTGGATATCATCGGCAAAAAGGACCTGCTGATATACCGCAGGCTTGAAATGTTCACATACTATACCTTTCCCGATCTCTTCAGGGAAGAGATGGAGCATCACGCAGTACAGTATATGGGGAGGCCGGCGGTGTATCACGAGCACTATGTAATGCTAAAGAACAACTTTTCCTCAATGTCGGAATCAACCAAGAGGAAGATACTCGCAAAGATCATGGAGCCCGAGTCACCCGCAAAGGATCGCGATATCTGGATGTTGCGCGGCCTGGGATGCATCAAGGACGGGCTTGACGGCCCCCGACTGGATATATATCAAAATCTTGTGAAAAAACTCGGATCAGACCCCCATCCGGGGTACCTCGGGCAGCGCGGCTCTAGCATAACGTCCCTGTACGCGCCGGGTCCCATGGAAGGCAAGTCCCCCGGCGAGGTGTTCAAAATCATGGAAAAATACGTGCCCGATACAGGCCATTCCGAGAAAGCCCTGTATGGGTTCTCCTACACGGTGGGGGAGCACCCCGTCGAGTCCTCCATGCTTGCCATGAGACTTGCAGATGCGCATCCTCGGGTACAAGTTGAGTTCTTTCAAAGACTCGGCAGCGCCGTATCCGACAAGAAGGATATAGACTGGAACCAGGTCATGTCCCTCATGAGGCACGTTGCCGGCGGCTTGGAAGATACCGGCGGTGGGCTGGATCGGGAGATGATAGTGTCCATCTCCCATGTGCTCAGGGACGCCCTTGTAAAAATCCCCCTAGGCATGGAATTCAAGGATGACCTCTGGGAGGTCATCCAGGCACTGGTCCGGACGGGACGCGGCGATCAATCCGACTGGGCGGAATTTAAGAAAGAGATGGGCTCCGTCACCATGTCCATCAACAGTCCTGACGGGCTGTCGTTCCACGTGCTAATCCTGTATGCGCAGTGGCTCCGCGACACGGTCGGAGAAAAGATCCCGGCCCCGGGGATCCTACAGATCCTTGACAAATATGCCGACGATCCAGGATCCCATACGGCATCCCGGCACTCGGTGGTCGGCATGTACTTCCACATACTGCACGACCTGGACCGGGACTGGTCCATGAGGCTGATACCAAGGCTTCACAAGTCACTGATATCCAAGACCGCATTCTGGGACGGATACGCAAAGGGCAGCAGCCTGTATCAAAACATGTTCTCCGATCTCTATGACTTGTATGGGGATATCCTCAACAGGTCTTCCGGTGACCTAAGACAGTCAATCATGTACAAGGACACCGTCAGTGATGTCCTTTTGGCACATCTATACAGCTTGGATGATCCAAAGGACATCTTTAAGACGTTCCTTGGCTCGCTTGATGAAAAGAAACAGTCAAAAGACCTGATAGACCACTGCGTGTCCCAAGTCGGAATAATAGTGAAGAATATACAGGAAAACTCCGGGTTTGACGTGGATCGGCTCGGTAAACTATGGCGCCATGATGTATTTTCAAACCAGAACCTGTCAGGCTGGTTTGTGGGAAGCAAGGTCGACAGAAAAACCAGGATAACCCAATATTTGGAATATGCAGAGGAATACAGCGGGGATTTCAACCTGCTGGATGGGACGATTGACGAGCTCAAGACGCTGGCAGACGAGTTTCCCCGCGAGGTGGCTAACTGTCTATACCACATGGTCGGCCGCCCGCTAATCGGGTATATTCCCCAAGAAGATATCGACGGCGTGCTCGAAATCCTGGACAAGCATGATGAGGTAAAAGACATCGTCGCTAGAATCCGTGAGAGGCTTGCCCAGAGATCAGGCTAGTCCGGACATGGACCCGCTATCCCGTGCCTATTATGTTGTCATCATATTGGTGGATCTATGGCGCCACGGGTTAATCGCGGATGTGCCGGCATGTCCGGAAGGAAGTCACGTGGGATCACCCAAAGACTGATCTCAGAAGCTCCCTGCTGCCCCTCTGCATCCTTCCCACCGGCGGGTAGATCATCGGAGCCGCCCTCCTGCCCGGGATGGTGCACTGCAGCCCCTCTATCCTACCATAACAGTCCCTGTTGGAGCAGTTTGCCGCCCTTGCGACTGCCCCGGCGCAGAGGTCGGCAAGCTGCAGCCCCATGTCCTTTTTGGATATGCCGGTCTTGTAGCCCTTGTAGCTTTTGATTCCGAGTATCCTTCTTCGGACGGTGTGGCTCTTACGGGCATCGTCAAGCGTCTCCTTGACCATCTTGTCAATGTCCTCGTGGCCACCGTCTCTTGTTATGTCGATCTCGCTGTTGTATCTTTCCGAGTAAATCAGGGCGCGCCTGATTACCGCCTCGGCGGCGTAATGGTCCTCATTTTCATAGGGCCTGGGATTATTCGCATAGCCTACCTTGTCTACCACCATCGCAAAGAACGGCATCCGTTCCTCCCTGACGGCATCAAAGACCTCCAGTATCATCTCTTCGCTCTCAGGCATCCCCGGAAACCCGTTCTTGCCTCCCAGCATGTCCGAGAGCCTAAGCTCCGGTGCCATGCCGTCATCAAACTCCATGTGCCTACTCATCACCCCGTGCAGCCTTGCAGTGGCCGCCTCGATCCTCTCCTCGTGGATCATTATGCCGGCCAGCGCGAAATATCTCTTCCGCGGGTTGGGATCATCATTCTTGCTCAGCGCCTTTCCAGACTCGTCTATGCACAGGCGGTACCCCCCGGCGTCGATGCCGATCCCGTCCTCGTAATAGCTGTAATCTGAGAGCCTGTGGTACGGCATCCGCCGGCATGACGCGTCCCAGTCCATGCCCTGCTAGCTCCTCCTTGAGAGCACCCTGTCCCTCATAATCTCGCACCTCTCCCTCAGGCTGTTGTCGGCCCGTGCCACCTCGTCGAGTACTCCTTCCGCGCCGTCCGGTATGATCTCGCCGGCGGCGTTGCCTATCATGCTCTCAAGGCAGTCTGCCACAATGCCCGGAAACTCGCCCGCGTACGATCCCAGCTCGCCCACCAGGGGACGTGTGATCCGGAGCCTGCCAGCCCGCGACTTGGCGCGTTCTGCCACATGTCTGGCATACGATCTTATCGTCCACTCCCTGCCCATCCTGCTGCCCACGAACCACCCCTGCAGGTCCCTCTTCAAAAAGGCGGGGTGCGTCCACAGCGCGTCGAGCCCCTTTACATCAAACCTCTCGTCGTCCTGCCTGCTTCGAATGACCCTGCCTATGTACGACACGCAGTGGTCGATCAGCCCCGCCGGGGGATCCTTCTTGGCGTACTCTAGAAAGCCCTTGAACATGCTGCCCGACCTCCCGATGCCGTGCAGGTATGCAAGCAGCACGTGGTCGAACGTGGACCTGTACGTCTTGCCGTCCCTGAGGCCGCGGGTGATCTCCCCGTTGAGGAACCCCCCGTACCAGGCCTCCATGTCGGAAAACACCTCGGTGCTCAGGCGGTTCCAGCGCACGTACCCGTCCCAGAACGCGATCTTGGTGTTACCCTCCCTGATTTTTCCCGGCATCCCCGAGGCCCATACGCGGTCAAGGCCGCGCAGGCTGGGCATGTACATTCCAAGCACGCCGTTGCGCGAGACGGTCTGGTTTACGGGATCACCCAGGTACGAGTCGAGCAGGTCACGGACCTCCCGCGCCAGGCCCTTCTCCCCCCTGCCGTGCCTCCACAGTGCATAGTTGACAATCACGTGGAACGAGAGCCCGTCTATCCCGTTGAGCGATACGGTGACAGAGTCCGTGTCTTTCCTGAACTGCTCATCCCACGCCTCCCTGTCAAATGGGATCCCGGCCAGCCTCCCGGCCGCCTCCCACAGCTGGGGGCCCGTCTCCTCTCCCGGCGCGTCCCTCTCGAGCCCCTCCATCAGCAGGCGGCATACGGAACGGGCCAGCCCGTCGGTCCCTGATCCCGACCTGCATATGTGCAGTACCAGCCGCATGGTCTCCTTCCAGTCCACCTCGTCGTCCTCGTGCAGCGCCTTTTCAAGCCCGTCGAGGATCTTTATCTGCACCCGCGGGTCCGAGTTGGCAAGCTCCATCGCCCGCCCCGACGACTCGAGGGGGTTCTTTCTGACAAACTCTGAAAACCTCTCCAGCGTGGGATCCGGTGGAATAAGCCCCGGCTCGTACCCCTTTATCCACTCGAACACCTGGTCCGCGTCCTTGCCCTCCAGCGGCCCGAGCCCGAGCGGCGGCCTTGCCTCGTCGATGCGGTAGGAAGACCGGCTCCCCGGGTTCTCGTTCCTCTCGTACTTTTTTGCCAGACCTCCGTACTCTTTCATCCCCTCCGCGTCAAGGCAGTCCTTGACCGCCTCGAGGTGCCTCATCATCCACCCGTCCCTATAGCCCTCTGCGCGTTTATCACCCCACTCTTTCCTGATGCCCTCCATCCTGTCTCTGCCAAACCGCCCCATGATCATCCCGATTATCTTCTTCCTGGTGGCGGCCGACATTGACGAAAAGTGTGATACCAGCATGTCGCGGTACTCGTGATCGAGGTCCTCCTGCCCTAGATACCTTACCGCATAGTCCTCCATCCTGTCCATGAATCCGTCGGGGAACCTCTGGTAGATGAGCATCTCCACGCGCCTCCATACGAGGTGCTCCCTGTGGGCGATCACCTCCATGGCCGCGCAGAGCCGACCCGGATCCCTTGTGGCTATGGCCGACAGGCAGTCGCGCGCGTGCGTGACCAGTGATCCTGCCATGTCCTCCGGCCAGGCCGGGTCCGACTCCACGGAGGGGCGCGTCCCCGACATGCTAGAGTCGACGTCGCTGACGCCCCCGCCCGGTCCCTTTCTCCTGATGAGGGCGTCAAGGACATCTGCCAGAGCTCCCAGCAGCGGGATCAGGTCGATCTCGCCTGCTCTCCTCAGGATGCCGCCTACGAGCATCTCCGCGTGCGTCTGGGCGTATTCAGTGTCCGGCATGTCCAGTCCGCCGGGGCCCGTGAGTGGGACGGAGAGCGCCTTGCGGAGCAGGTCCGCCGCAAGTATCGTGTTTCCGTTCAGGTACATGTTATTGATCACCCTGATATAATAGTCCTCTACGATCCAGAACCGCCTGTGCCACTCGTTCTCCAGCATGTGGCGGGCCACCTTCTCCGCGCTGCCCGCGGGAAGGTTGGATATGCACTCCAAGAGGATTGTATAGACGCTGTTGTATCTTTCCAGCGTTTTTATGTCGTACGAGGTGATGATCCCGGCCACCTTTTCTGGATCCGATATTGCGCATCCAGTCAGATACATGTGTGAGAACCAGTGGCCCCCATCCTCGGGGGGCTCGAAATATCCCGCGTCCGCCATGTGGTGCAGCCAGTCAGTCGTCAGGGACTTTAGCACGTGGATCTGCGTGGCACCACTTGTCTGCATCTCCATCAGCCTCTTTGCGCCCTCTGCGGACGGGCCCCCTGATATGATCTGTTCTACCTCGTCGTTGATCTCCTCTTGACGCCTGGCCAGCTCGTGCAGTATGCCCTCCACCTCGATAAGCATCGAATCCATCCTCTCCGTGCCGATCTGCTCCTTTCCGTGGCCGATGTTGCTAAGCTCCTTGTAGATCTCTGCAAGTGTCCTGTATTTTGCTCCCTGCCCGTGCTTTTGCTTTGTGATCGGGTCGAACGTGTTTACAAGCAAGCTAGCCCGCCTCTTTTCGCCCGGACGACGGCTCTCGGCCCTGTCCTGCTTGCTGCCGCCCGTGTCCCTTCCTTCCTTTGCCAGCAGGTCGATCACATCCCTCAGCCCGTATGCAAAGTGGCTGGAGCGATCCGGGTTGCCCCTCGAGTGGTACGCGTACAGGGCCCCCTTGTACGACCTTGCCGCGTCGTCGCTGTATCTTGACAGCTTTTTGACGAGGTCCCTTTGTTCCCGGGTGATCCTCCGCTCTATCCATGATCCGCCGGCCGGTCCCTCCATGGGTGCCGGCCCACCCCCGCGTATTTGTGCCTTTACGGATAGGCCCTCGCGCCAGCCCGGCGCCGCCTGCTGCCTGCGGATCCCACCGACCTGCCGCGTAGAGGCCGTAAAGTTGGCGGGATATATGGACGAATCAGGCCCTTGATATTGGGCAGAAGGCCTGACCTGAACATGCCCTTGAGGACGCTGGAGGACCTGACGTGGAGGAACTCTGAAAAAGTACAGCTTTTCGGCCCCGAATGACATGCCAAAGTCCATCAGGAGGCAAGTGTCCCCGTCCCAGACGAGGAACCGACTGCCCTCGTCCCCACCGACTCTTCCGCGGAAGATAATCCTTACTACGGTTACAGCTCTGGGGTTGTCATATAAACCGGGATGAAAAGTAAAATCTTGATCATAGTATATATAATCGAAAATCAGCCTCGATACATGACGAAGACCGTCAGGATCAAGGTCGATGTGGACTTGGAACTGTCCGAT
>UYNY03000107.1 GCA_900620265.3 Nitrosopumilaceae archaeon
GTCGGCAGCGTCAGATGTGTATAAGAGACAGGAGCCAAGACGCCGAGCCAAGACGCCGAGCCAAGACGCCGAGCCAAGACGCCGAGCCGTCAAGCCAAGACGCCAAGCGACTTTCAAAAACCTTCTGCCATAGCCCGGCCGGAGGCCGGGCCGCCATATGACAAGGGGGGGGGGCGCCGGGCGGGCCTTGAGGGCCCGCCTATGAAGTGACGTGTCATGTCAATGACAGGGGATGAGGACTCTGTTCTGGGAGCGCGCGTTTGATACTACCCGGTGTCAGGTATTCGGGGCGCGGGGCTGATATACAGGCCCGGTCAGGTGGTGGGGGAGCGGGGGCCCGTGAGGGCCAGCCGGTGTATGGGTACTCCACGTGAGTGGGCGCTGGGCGCGTTTTTTGGTTTCTATGAGGGAATGCGAGTTTGGATCTGGGGCTGCCCGCGTGCCTAGGGGAGTATATTTCTCCGGAAATTAGCTAGAAGATCTACGTAAATTATGTTGGAAAATCATATGAATTAGCTAGAAAATCTCCGGAAATTAGCTAGAAGATCCCCGGAAATTAGCTAGATCTGCATATGAATTATGTAGAAAATTTCCGGAAACTAGCTAGATTGGCATATGAACTATGTAGAAATCCCGGAAACTAGCTAGAACGGGCCGGACAGGCCCGATTCGTGAAATGGATGGTCGGCAAGGGGGCTTTTATCAGACCGACCATCAGCGTACATGGAGGGAGGCTACATTCCGAGGAAGGTCCAGCGCATAAAGGCCGGTTCATTCATAGTCACAATCCCCATCAGGATTATCCGCGAATTGGGGCTGGACAAGGATCCACACGTCTGGTTCTTCACTACCGGCAAGGCCATCATCGTCAAACCGGCAGGCTCCAAGCCTACCAAAAAGGAGGAGGCCGAGAGCGGCAGGGTGGGGAACCCGGAGACGGGCGGGAGCGGGTCCTCGGGGGAGTCCGAGAGGCCCGCGTACGAGGCGGAGCTAGACGCCGCCCTGAATCGGAAAAAGGACAACAGGAGCCGTCTTGAAAAACTCAAGATGAAGTGACCGTGATCACCACGCCCAGCTTCTCGTCCTCCCCAAGCGTGTCCCGGATCTGCCTTATCCGGGAGCTCTTGGACCACACATGGCACTCCTGAAACCCCATCTTACGCCATTTTTTCATGTTGTACTTGACGTGCTCCGGGTGGCTCTGTACCTCGCTCTCCGACTCGACCTCTATGCTGATGGGGGTCTCGCGCTCATAGTCATAGGCCACTAGATCCGTCCTGTCCTCCCCCTTCTTGACGCGCTGGGGGGCGACGGCAAGGAACAGCTTTCTTGAAATGTACGCGTCGACGACCCTTTCCACCACCTCTGGAATATCCGAGGCCGTGCCTATCTTGGACGGGTCAAAGTCGAGGTACTTTGACCTGCACGCGTCGGTCATCTCGTACGGCGAGTTGTTGTTCTTCCGGGACAGGAGGCCCTTTCCGATCATGCCTGCAAGCACAGGGGCCACCTCCGTTCTGTTGGAGACGTCCAGTCCGTCCACCAGCTCGTACTGGCGCATCGGCTTCTTGCGGAGCATACAGATGATCGTCCACTCCATCCGGCTGGGAAGGTCCACCGATATGCTCGACATCCACCTGTTCCGCTCCCTCTCGTCCTCCGATATGGCCGATCCCGGCGGGGCGGAGCCGTACCTTGCCAGCTGGTCCTCGATGAACCTTGCGTACGCGTCCTCGGGGCACGCCAGCTCCGGCGGGGGCGAGAGCCAGAACTGGGCCGGCGGGGGCTGCTCCTGCCCCGGCGGGGCCTTTTCCCGTACCGTCCAGTGAAAGTACTCCTGGCTGGCAAGCTGGGCCTGCAGGGGCTTTTGGAACTGGGGATCCCAGATCTGGGATATCCGGGAGGCGTCGCGCCCGTTTACCCGGCCCACCAGCTGGGTGCCCGAGTTGCCGCTGATGATCCCCAGCTGCCGGTCGCTGATCTGCTCGGTCGTCTGGTGGGAGAGTATCAGCCCCAGGCCCAGCGACCTTGCCTGCTCTAGCATCAGCTGGAGGACCTGGAGGTCCTTTACTATCTGGAACTCGTCCAAGGCCAGCACGACCTGCGTCCTCTTCTTCTCGTCCTGGACGCGGTTCGCCCTCTCCTGTATGGTAAACCACAGCTTTAGGATGAACGCCTGCATGGCGAGCGGCTGGACGTGCTGGGGCATGTTGAGGGGGGATATCCGGACTATGGTCTGGGAGCCGGGCTCTACCAGCTTCCAAAAGTCGACCGTCCCGTTGCGGACGGAGAACATTCTCTTGAGGACGGGATCGGTGGCAAACTGCTCGACCCGGTTCAGGAGGGGGGTGAACGCCTCGCCGCGCAGGGTGGCGATGCTCTCTAGCGCCTGCCTCATCTCAGGATCCGGCTCGCCGAACGTCTTTACCAGCTCGGGCATGGCGTCCTTGCCCCGGTCCTGGAGCTGGAGGATGATGTTGTGTATGTCGAGGAACGTGGGGGCGTCGTGCTTGATGTATATGTAGAACAGCAGGGCCCGGAAGATCCTCTCCATCTGGACATAGCTCTGGGACTGCTGGTACCACTCCTCGATCGTCTTCATGAAATAGCCGACATACCTTGATACCACCTCCTCCCGCTCCCACGGGGCGTGGTCGGGTAGCTCGAGCGGGTTTATCGAGAACTTTGTCTCCTGCGGGTCAAGATAGTGCATCTGGTCCAGGGTGCCGGGGTCGTGCTGCCTTGCAAACTTGTGCGAGTCGTCCCCCTTTGGGTCCACGTAGATGAACGCGTTGGGGATGGTCCCGTTGGCGTTCCACGCCTCTAGGTGCTTTGCTATCAGCCGTATCAGGGATGTCTTGCCCGAGCCGGACGCCCCGACGGCATAGATGTGGGTGGCAAGATCCGCGGGGGAGAGCACGGCCGCGTCCAGATCCTTTGAGACGTCCATCCCGCCCCACTCAAAGCCGCGGTCCTTTCCCTCCCGGAGAGCGGCAAACCCGAGGCACGCCCCCCTCTTTGTGGAGGCCCTGACGGGCATCGCGACCCCCCGGGTCGTGTCGATGTTGGGGGTGATGGCGTCAGGCAGGTGCACAAAGAGGGGCATCTCGGACTGGTTGAGTATCAGGAACGGGAGCGGCTCGCGCTCCCGATACCCGAACAGCCCCTTGTCAAAGTAGCGGCCCCTAGCGCGGTCCAGCAGGGGGGCCGGATCGGGCAGCATCCGGAACGCGAAAATGTCGATCCTGCACCGGACGTCCTTGATCCCCTTTACCCTTATCCGGGTCTTTTTGGGCTCGCCGGCCCAGAACTTTTCATGCGGGTACCTGTACTTTGTAAGGTGCTCGTGCCCCGAGTAGATGTTCTCGACGGGGAGGGCCTCTATCTCGTCAAAGTTGAGGTCGATCTCCCGGTCGCTCTGCATCACGCCGCGTATGGACATCAGCACCTGGGCCGACTGCATCTTGAGGGTGGCGTGTTTTTGGAGCCCCGAGTAGTTGTTGGTAAAGTCGTGGCCCATCTCGGGGTGGTCGTGGGGCTTTTTGTCCGGGTTCATCAGGATCTCGGTGTTGCTCAGGTACTTGCCGCGGCAGATCTCGCGGTTCTTCGCGTCGAGGCGGTGGACGTGCCCCGTCAGGAACTTTGCAAACGGCCTGTGTACGAAGACCATCTGTATCCACGCCCTTCTTGACAGCTGGATGGTGCTTGCCAGCTGGGTGACCAGCTGGTGGGCCCTTGCCTGGTCGAAGACGGACGAATAGTGCCCGTGGTAGGGGGCGGCGTCAAAGATCTGGCACCTTGTCTTCTGCGTGAACCAGTCGGGGGTCGTCCTCTCCAGCACGTCAAAGACCGCGTTGGGGTACATGTTGCGGAACGCCTGCACATAGGCGGCAAGGTCGTCCCTCCGGGCCACCAGCACGATCTTCATCGACTTTTGGTCGGCGTCCCACCAGAGCTCAAAGCTCCTGATGCCGGCGCTCGCAAGGCCGCTGGCGGCCGCTATGGCCGCCTTTTTGTCCATCTCGACGGGGATCCGGACGGAGCAGGCGGCAAGGTCCCCGGGCCCGGCGAGGAACTTTTTGGCCTTGTCAAGGTACCCCTTTTGCTTTTTCCTGTTTGCCAGCCTCCAGTACTTCACCTATTTCACCAGTTTGTAGAGGCCCGCCGCGTTGCTCATCACAGGGTTGGAAGACACCCGTATCTGGAGCCCCTTCAGCCTCGACAGCAGCTCGTCCCGGACCCCCGGGATCAGGATGCCGCCGCCAGATATCACGAGCATCCTGTCGCTGTACGAGGTCGCCTTGTCCAGCACCTCGGGGGCCAGCCCCTCCGCCAGGGCTCTGGCGTACTTTTTGCAGGCGTCCTTGCGCTTTGAGAGCTCGGAGGTGTTCAGGTAGGCAAACTTTCCGATCTTGCCGGTGACGAACGCCGACGCCCAGGAGGAGCTCTCCCCGTCGATCACCTCGTCGTCCTCGATCACGACGATCTCGGTGGTCCCCTGCCCGATGGAGACGACCACGCCGGACTCCAGCCCCATGTCGATCAGGGTGCCGACCGCCTGCGCCACGACGGTGCACTCGGCGGCCCCGGTGACCTTCTTCACCATCCTTGCCATCGACTCGCGAAAGTCAGATGCCTCGTAGGGGAGGCCGACTGCTATCTTGGAGACGCCGCCCTCGGCCTCGCGCCCGCCGATCTTCTTTAGCGAGTCGACGGCCTCTGTCACGAGCGACTCTGTCTGCTTTACGTACCTGGGATCCGGCCTGCCGTTCTTGATTGGCCGGATGGTGGCCGCCCCCGGGGTGCGCAGCATGCGTGCAGCCCTGTCGCCGACCGCCTCCACGCAGCCGCCCCAGTCGCCGTGCGTCCTGCGCACGTACAGGGAGGGGAACCTGGTGGTGCCGCAGTTTGAGACGCACTTTACAAAGCCCGTCCCGATGTCAAGTCCCATCTTGAGCATGACCCCTAACGGCCGGTTTAATTTAAGGGGGGTAAGCGGCGGCGATCCCGCCCATAGTACGGGCCCTACCGCCACTTGTCCAGCTTTTTCTGGAACTCCTCGTTCGCCGCGTGGTCCTCATAGGACATGTCGCCAAGCACGGCGCCGTTGATGGGATCCTCCAGATCGTCCTCGCTTGCACGCTTTAGGAGATCCTTGCGGTAGGCGTCCCTCCACACGAAGAAAAAGTAGGGGACGACCAGCAGGAGCGCCCAGCCGCCCGACCCCGCCACCGCTATGATGGAGAGGACGACCATTATCCAAAAGGTGGCGCCCATGCGGGATCCGGGCGGCCGTGGGGGTTATAAGACTTGGGGGGCGGCAGCGCCTGCATTCTGGAGAACCCAAATCGCGCCTGCCCGAATCTTCAGAATTATCATGACTACGAGGACACGCGGTTCAAAAGGCACATTGGCCCACTCGTATCCTAGACAGCACCACGGCTTGTGGTATCAGGAGCATCCTCGTTGTCAGACTCGTCATCCTGCTGGAGCGGGCCCTTGTGCCGAAAGACCATCACAGAGGCAGTGATATGTAACGCTAATGGGACTATGGCAGCTAGCTCAAAGGAACCCAATGCCAGTATCGACGGTACCATGATTCCGACAATTGTCCACCTGCGTGACTCTAGATATAGTACAGAAACTATCACAAAGCCGTAGACAAACACCGTCGAGATGAAACTACTAAGAACGGAAAAGGTGCCGTCCAAGCCAGAGATGCTCCATATATAGTAGGTGGCAAGCGACGGTGTCACCATTCCGATCACACAGCCTACTATCGCCAGTATCTGGTATGTCTTCACGCGTCTGGCTCTTTTCCGTCTACATATAACCCCTGCGCTAGCCGCTGGGGGACATGAGGAACGGGCTGTAGTGATACGGGAGGCAGGCTAGGACAAGTCAGGAATTTACAGGGGCCAGGCCCCGACACTTGCACCCAGGAGGTTGGGCCGCGGTGCCGCGGGCGTCTGGCGGTACCAAGATCACGCGTCCCGTTTAAGGGGGACAGATGAGTCCGGACTGCACCCTGGCCGCCACGTTGAACAGGCGTCGCGCTTGGAATCAGGGCGCCGGAGAGCTAAGATAAGCCACGACGGCCCCGGCCACCAGAGCAGCCAGCATGAACGGGAACGCCGGCATCGCCCATGTCACGAGCACGCCCTGCCTCGTCTCGTACTCCGAGTCGGGGGACGGCGTCCTGAGGCTGATCGTGCGCCGCCCGTCCACCACCCGCTCTGCGCAGAACGTGAACCTCTCGTGGGGGCGCCGGGCATGCATCGAATAGAACGCGGCGATCCGGGCGTGCCAGGACCCGCTGATGCCGGAGAACAACCTGCCGCGCACGAGGTCCTCGACGTTGTACCGCAGGTTGTAAAAGAGGGCGGCCATGTGCTCCAACAGGAGTCCGCCGAAAAAGACGACGGCGGGCACCATGACGCCGTCAAAGGCGACCGGATACGCCACGGATATGGACAGTATGGCCAGCACGTCGGCCTCCCCCATCGGGAATATCCTCCACGCGAGGAGGGACAGCAGGCCGCCTGATGCCATCGAGAACGCCACGAACAGGTCGACGTCCTGCCAGTCAAGCAGGTACAGCAGGGCGCCCGATATGCCGCAGACGGCCCACAGATAGTCGGGTATCTCCCGTGTCCGGATATCGTGGTACGAGGCGATCCCGAGTATCACGGCGGCCAGCACGAGCCGTGGCAGGTCCAGCATCATCCTCCCCCCAGCGACTCGATAGTGGCCTTCCACGGGACGCGGTGCAGCCAGACGTGCATATCCGAGAGCACCGCGTCGTGCGCCTTGAGGCCCCTCATGGTAATCGGGCGCAGGCCCACCACGTTGGGCGATAACGAGCGGGCAAGGCCCCTGCTCGTAAGTTCCCACGCGGCGCGCCTTATCTGGGATTCTGAGCGGACGCCGCGCAGCAGGGTGTCCAGTCCGGGCAGCGAGTACTTGGACTTGCACTTGTTCTTGATCTGGAGCTTGTGCATGTTGTACGCCTCGGCCATTATGCAGAGGGGCGTAAAGCTGATCTCCAAGATGGCCGACAGTGCCGTGAACCTCCCGAGCTGCGTGAGGACGTACTTGTCATGCAGGCCGTTCCCCTCCTTTGAGAGCTCGCCGGATCTTGCAAGCCTGGACAATGCGCTGTACGAGCTGGGCCTCCCTCCCAGATCCGCGGCACTGACCGCCCCGTCGGGATAGCACGATGTCAGCGCCTTGTATTCCAGGCAGCCGGGCCGGCTCCTCCTTGCGCGGAACAGCCGGGCGGTGCCGGGGGCCGTCATCTGGTGGGCACCTTTGTATCGGTGAGGACTGCGCACCGGGCGCCCCGCTCCTTTGACTTTGCAAGCATCTTGCTGGCCTTGTCAAGGCTGGAATAGAGGTACGTGTTAACCTTCTTCTCCCTCATGCCAAGGTATTCTATGGCCCGCTCGCTGAGCACGATCTTTACCAGTCCCTTGTCGTCCGTGAGGCTCACCACGCCGTCCTTGTCGGCCACGTCCGCGATCCGGCCGGTCTTTTTGTCTATGAGCATGTCGCCGTACGTGCCGGCCGCCAGGAACAGCAGGTCCCTGTCATCACCGACGAACTTTTCGGCCCTTTTCAGGGTCTCGTCGTCGAGGGCCTTGCTCTTGGCGTCCTTCTTCCGAAGCTCCTCAAGCTTTGCCTTCTTCAGGACCTTTTCCTCCGCCTTTAGCGCGCGCCTCTTGCGGTTCTCCTCGCGCTCCTCCAGGTAGTGCTTTATGGCGTCATACCGGAGCCAGTAGGACCAGTCGTCGGTCGTCATGTTGGCGATGGTGGCGGTCCTCATCTCCTTGGCGGCCTTGATCTGGGCATCCCCGTCGATCTGGGAGAGCCTGTGGATATAGTACACGGGGATCGTGGGATCCGACATCTTTTTTGACACCTCGGCGACCATGTCCTCCAGTATCTCCCTCGTCTCGTCCAGGATCTCATAGTGTACAGCCTCGAGCAGGTGGCGGCGCCTGTCAAGCCAGAGCAGCTTGCAGACGTCGTCGATGCTCATCTCGTATGTCTTTGCCATGTAGAGCACGGTGTCCCGTATCCGGAGCGGGTCGATCCTGTGCGGCTCGTAGTTGGCACGGACGTGGGCCGCCAGCAGGTCCTTCATGGACGGATAGTCGGTCACTAGGACGCGGATCGTCTCGGACTTTGCCTTGCGCAGCCCCATCACCACCTCCGGGCCCGCCACCGGGTACAGCAGCCCGTTGACCCTGCCTACCGCCACCGGGTGCTGGGCATCGCCCGCCGCCGTCCTTTCCGCGATCATCTTGACGTACCGCGTCGAGATGTTCTTGGCCACCACAGGCAGATCCTGGATGGAGGTGATCCCCACCTCTGCCACATGGTCACGCTCTATACTCTCCGTGTCGCCCCCATCTCCTTGTACGCCCCCTTTGCGGCCCTAAGTGCCCTGTTCTGCCCGTTCCCCTTTGCACCCACATAGTACCGCATCAGCATTATCTTGAACCGGTCGGCGTCCGCCTTGTTAAACCTGGCATACCCGAGCTTTATCTCAAGGTTCAGATAGTACTCGTCAGAGTGCCCCTCGTTCGAGTCTATCCCCATCTGCAGGATTTCCTCGCGCATCTCGGATATGACGGACAGCGGCTTGGGGGCGCTCTTCACCCCCATCACGGACTGTATGGTGGATCGGATCGTCCCCTCGTTCACGGGGATGCCCGCCTCGCGGCACGCGCTGAATATCGAGTGCATGGCGCACTTTGCACGGCTGTAATACGTCCCGGAGCGGTACTTGTGGTAGGTGGACCACGCCTTGTCCTGCACGCTGTCCGGCATGCCGAGCTTGCCGCAGATGTTGGAGAACTCGGAGAGGCTCGACGCGTAGATGTGCAGCCTGCGGTTTACCACCTTCATCCCCCTGGGGTCCCCGCCCTTTTCGAGCCGGTGGTACAGCGACACGGGGTACTTTGGAGGGGGGCCGGTCTCCTCCGGGAGGCGCTCCTCCAGCACGGTGCCGCAGGAGCAGACGCGCTCCCCCTCGTCGGTCCTTGCGATCTGGCACGGGTTCTCGTGCCTGCAGGCGTAGATCTGCTGCATGGTACGGTACTTTACGGTACTTGTATTTAGGGATGATGGTTTTTTGATCACATGGATCGCCGGATCCGCCCGCAAGGCCTTGTGGGATACGGCGTGCGTTGCACAGGGTGTATACGAGCACATGCGCGCACCACCCCGCCGGGCCGCCTGCTTTTATTCCGCCCTTGCATGGGGGGCCATGGCGGCAAGGCCCTTCAGGTGCTCGGTTGAGGGAGTCCAATGTATCGCCATCATGGGTCCCGACTCTGTGGTGCTGGACTTTGTCGGGTACGGGGAGAGGGTCGAGATAGCATACGAGGAGATCAGGTGCGTGAGGGAGGACTCGGGCATGGTACGGATAGAGGCGGCGAGGGACGACAAGCCCCTCGCATACAGGGTGCGCAGCAGATCCGCAAAGAGGCTCCACCGGGCCGTAATTGACGCGGTAAGGGACTGGACCGCCTAAGACGCCAGCGCCTCCAGCAGTTCCTTGTGCCGTCTGGTGCGTATGTCAAACGAGTGCTTCCGGCCGTCCTCCTTCCAGGTTATGGTGATCCTCTTTGATCCCATCAGGGAGCCGGTCTCTGACACCCTTATGATATCCCGCGGGATAAAGTTCAGGTAGAGCCCGCGCCCGTCCACCTCGTATGCCAGCGCGAGGTTCGTGACGTGGATCGTGCCGCTGCCCAGCTTGGAGGCGGCCGCTACTGAGAGTACGACCTTCTCGCCGAGGCTCCTGCGCGGAAGTATCGTCAGGATCCCTCACCGTGCAGCATGTTGAGGGACGGGCCGGGCTCCATCATGGTGTTGTCCTCCGTCTGATCCTGCTCCCCGGACTCTGCAGAATTCTGCGCAGTAGGCATGCCGGCAATGGGCGGCAGCCCCGGTATGATCCCGGACATCAGGCCGGGCATCAGGCCGGGCATCATGCCGGGCGCAAGACCTGGCATCATGCCGGGCATCAGACCCGGCATTACGCCGGATCCCATCCCGGATATAGCACCGAGCGCGGCGCCCGTCCCGCCGGTGGCGGTCCCGATGTCGGCCGATGCGACGCGCGGTATACCACCCACGGATCCCGTCCCGCCAAACGCGGCGCCCGTGGCCCCGGCGGTCCCGCTGCCCTGGATCCCCCTTGCCATCCCGCGCAGCCCGATCGATCCGGCCATGCTGGCCGACGTGATGGCAGTCGACACCATCGTGCTTATCTTGCCCGAGAGGTTGGCCAGCATGGGGGCCAGCATGACCGGGAAGAAGACGGCGAGGAACCCCACGC
>UYNY03000108.1 GCA_900620265.3 Nitrosopumilaceae archaeon
CCTGAATATGTACGGCGCCACCTCCCCGAACTCAAGATAGTCCCCGGCCCTGAATCCCAGCCTTTTCCTGGTCTTCTGGTTCGCCTTGCTGGCCCTCATGTACGTCCCTATCTCGTCCACGATGATCGAGCTGTGCGTTGTAAGCAGCACGTTCAGCCCCCCGCGGATCATCCTGACTATGTATTTTGCCAGCCTTACCCGGTTTGCGGGATGCAGGCTGGATTCTGGCTCCTCTATTATCAGCAGCGACCCCGGGACCGCCGCGTGTTTCAGGTACAGCGACAGCGGCGCCATCTCTGAAACCGTGGACGATGCCCTGTGGAGGGGCAGCGATGACGAGGCCGCCCGGTAGCGTATCACAGGAGGCAGCCCGTCCCCGCCGCCCTCCATGCTGACGTGGCCGCCCATGATCTCCGCCTCCATCTCCGTTGCAAGGTCGTAGAACGGGCCCTGCTCGCCTGCAAGCATGCCTACGCTTGACACAAAGTCGGATCCGACACCGGTCTGATCCCGCGGGCCCGCCCCCGCGGGCCGGGGGTCCCCGTCCGCCCCGCTGGACATCCCATTCGGGCCCTGCAGGAGGCCCGACCTCTTTGTTGGAAGATAAAACGAGCCCGTGGGGATTCCCGGAATCCTGTTTTCACGGATGATTGCGCGCACGACGTAATCCCTTAACCGCGCCCCGGCTGCGAGATCCGCCCCGGATCCAGGCCGGTCATGCCCGGATACCTGCCCCGGACTGCGCCTTATCGTAATGTCGCCTGACAGGGACGCGGAGAACGCGTCGCCCCCGTTGGCCGAGACGGCCGCGGTACGGCACCCCCTCCTCACCAGGCCGCCCACGTCGGCCCCAAAGTTGCCCGTGATGGCCTCCCTCAGGTTGTTCTTGAACGCGTCCCGGACTATGCGCCTTGAGATCTTTTTCACAAGGCCCGAGATGGCCCTGCCATCCCCGCTTCTGATGCACTCTCTGATCTCCTTGCCTATCTCCATCCCGAGCCCGTTGCCGGCGTCCCCCGTGGGGCCGGGCGCCGGCAGCGTCCTGTTCTCCGCCTCAATGATCGAGTGCACCAGCATCGCGGCGTATGACTTGCCAGAGTTGTTGGGCCCCACGAATATCGTAAGCGGCTTTAGGTAAACCGTGCCCTCTGATATGGGCCCAAAGTCCCTCATGCTGATTCTCACGCCCATCCTTGCAGGGGTGGCATCCGTGGACGCCTGCTGGCCGCGCCTCCTCACCACTTGCTGTGCCACGCGATGTGTGCACCGCGTCCGTATTTATGCCAATGGGCCGGGCGTCCCGGCATCCGGGGCGGCCCCATCCATCTCACGCCGCACGCCCCCGTGCGTCCAACGTTATTATATGATGCACGGGATCCGCCCCCCATGAACCCCGCGGGCCACCAGCGCCTTGCCAAGAGGGCCCGGTTCATGTACGAGAAGCAGAGCTACGAGCCGGCCCTCAGGTATATCGACCGGGCCCTGAAAACGGATCCGGGCAACCTGGGGTACAAGGCCCTCAAGGTCGACATACTGCACGAGGTGGACCGGCACGAGGAGGCCCTCGCGCTCTCAGAGGAGGCCCTCGGCTCCGACCCGTGGAGCCACGAGTGGCTCTTTAACAAGGCATGGTCCCTGTACCGGCTCGGACGCCACGCCGAGGCCCTCGCGTGCATCGACGGGGCGATCGGCGACTCTGCCGACAACCTGATGTACCTTGACGCAAAGGCAAAGATCCTGCACGGGCTCGGGAGGAACGAGGAGGCGCTCGAGCTGGTCGAGCGCCTGCTGGATCTGAACCCCGACGACCCCATGTCGCGCTCCGCCCGGGAGGGCCTGCTGCGCGACATGGGCAGGTACGAGGACGCGCTAAAGATAGCCGACGCGGAGCTCGAGGCGTCGCCCGACAGCCCGCGCGCGCTCGCAAAGAAGGCCGACCTCCTGCTCCGGCTCGGCAGGCACGACGAGTCCATAAGGCACGTGGACCTCGCGCTCGGCGACTCGCCGGGCAACGTGCCGTGGCTCTTTACAAAGGCGATGAACCTGTACGAGATGGGGCACCACGGCGGGGCCGTAAAGTGCATGGACGAGGCGCTGGCCACCGACCCGGGCAACCCGATGCTGCACGCCGGCAGGGCCGTCTTCCTCTCCAACCTCTCGAGGTTCGACGAGGCGATAGGGTCTGCCGACAAGGCGCTTGCCATATCGCCGGAGAGCGCAAAGTTCCTCGGGATCAAGGGCGACATACTGCTGCGCATGCGCAGGCACGCCGACGCGCTGGTCTGCATGGACCGGTCGCTCGAGCTTGATCCTCGCAGCCTCGCCGTGCTCGTCTCAAGGTCCGACGCGCTGCGGGAGACGGAGCGCCTTGACGAGGCGCTTGCCAGCATGGACGCGGCCCTCGCGATCTCGCCGCGCATGCACGCGCTGCTGCTGCGCAGGACGCGCATCCTGCACGAGCTGGGCCGCGTCGATGACGCCCTCGCGCAGATCAGGGAGGCGCTCGAGGCGTTCCCGAACGACCCCGCCTTTATGCGCGCGGCGGCCTACGCGCTGGCCGGCTCGGGGAGGCCGCGGGAGGCCCTGCCGTACGTGGACGCCATCCTGGCCCGGAACCCGGCCGACGTGCAGATGCTCGGCATAAAGGCCGGCGTGGCCGCCGCGGCCGAGAAGGCCGGCGGCGACGGCGCCCCCTCGGTTTAATAGTCCCGCCCCGTGCCCGCCCCCGCGTGAGGCACATACCCGAGTTCCGCCTGAACGTCCTCATGGCCCTCTTCTTTGCCACGGGGGGCGGCGGCATCGTGCTGGCCCTGCTCTTCTTCCCGCCCCAGTACAAGGTGATAATCACGTTCCTGGCGCTCATCAACGTCGGGCTCGGGGCGTTCTTTACCTACGTCCGGCTGACCCAGGCCCCAAAGGCGCCCGACAAGCGCAAGAGGCGGCGCGACAGGCGGCCGTGAATCTATAAATACCGAGATCCGTCCCGCGGCCCGCGTGCTGGACCTCGTAGCCAAGAAGCTCTTCCTCACAAAGGGGACCGGCGTCCACGAGGACCGCCTGACGAGCTTCGAGTACGCCCTGAGAAAGGCGGGCATCGCCGGCACCAACCTGGTCTCGATATCGAGCATATTCCCGCCGCACGCAAAGCTCGTCCCCCGGTCCGAGGGCCTGCGCGAGATACGGCCCGGCCAGATACTCTTTACCATCTACTCCAAGAACCAGACCAACGAGCCGCACCGCATGTGCGCAGCCTCGGTCGGGATCGCCCGGCCCACCGACAAGAACACCTACGGGTACCTCTCCGAGCACGTCTCGTTCGGGCAGAACGAGTCGCAGGCCGGCGACTATGCCGAGGATATAGCGGCCCAGATGCTCGCCTCCTCGCTCGGGATCCCGTTTGACGTCGACAAGAACTGGGACGAGAAGAGGCAGCAGTGGTCCATATCCGGCAAGATCTACAACACGCGGAACATCACGCAGACTGCCACCGGCGACAAGGACGGCAAGTGGACGACCGTCTTTGCCGCCGCCGTCCTGCTATTGTGACCTGTACCCCCTCATGTAGAACGCGGCGGCCCCCGCGGCCGCGGCCAGGATCCCTGCCAGGACCGCGTACCCGCCGATGTCCTGCCCCGGATCCCCGATGCTGAACGCAAGGTCGCCTGCCGACGCCGACGCGTCTGTCCCAAAGACGTACCTTGCGGATACGGATCCATCCGCGGCGTTGAATATCCACCCCGGCGCCTCAAGATCCACCGGGACCGCCTCGCCGTCGACGATCCTGGACGGCACCTCCCTCGCGCCGTGCACCTGGCCCGACCCCTGCGCCAGCACCTGCACTATGGAGCTGAGCGGGTAAAAGCCGCCCGCAAAGTAGGACGACCTCTCCAGCACGCCGACCCCCAGCATCCCGAGCGGGTCTATCCTCTCGCCGCCGGCCCCCCTCTCTACCGACGAGCGCAGCTGGATCAGGGCCCCCTGGGCCGACGGCGCCACGGAGAGCGAGGCCTCGCCGCCCTCCTCCGCTATCTTGAGCGCCGCGTCATAGAACCCGCCGGAGGACCTGATCTCGGGCGCCAGCAGCCCGGCGAGCCGCGCGTACGCGTCGCGCGAGTGCTCGGGATCCTCCACGTACACCGCCGACGAGACGTCCTGGACCGTCCCCCTGGTATGCAGGAACGACGAGTGGTACTCTGCCCCCGTGCCCAGCGCCGCGTTGATCTCGGCGATGTACTCGTCGCCCACCCTCCTGGTGGTGTCCTGGACGGACCCGATGTCGTTGTCCGACGGATCCCTTGCCACGTTGACCAGCACGCACGACCTCCCGTCGGCGCCCGGCACGCAGGGATCCGCGTTGGTCGCCACCACCGAGACCACCCGCGGGTCGGCGGCAAGGCGCCGCAGCAGGTCGCCGGGCAGCCTTATCTCCAGCGGGCTGGTCGTCTGCAGGGTCACCGACGCGATGGTCCTCTCCGGCTCGTAGATCACCGTCGCTATCTCCTGGTATGTCGAGCGGCTCGCCTCCTGGGCCAGCGCGGGCGACAGGGAGACGACCACGAGCGCGGCGACCGCCACGGGCAGGATCACGGCCGCCGGCCCCGTATCTCAAACTATTAACCTTTCCAGAGCCGCGCGGGGTACCGTTCAAAATTCGGGCATTCTTGGCGGGCCGAATCTGGTAGATTATGAGGCTTTTGTATGTAAAAGTCCCCCGAACCACCTTTTGACCGGGGATCCGGGGGGACCATCCTTACTGGGATTGGCCTGTCGGGCTATTGTATAAAAGGGGCCCTATATTAAGATATTTTGTGGGCGTATCCAAGCACGGTCAAAGGAGTTGGCCTGTCACCCAATCCTTCAGAGGTTCGCGGGTTCAAATCCCGCCGCCCGCATACTAGGCGGTATGGGCATGGGAGTACCTGCTAGAGGCTTCGTACCTAGTCATCCATGACCGGACTTTTGAGCAGTACCGCCGCGCGGGCAAGCCTTAAATCACGCCCCTCCCGGCCCCGCCCCGACATCGGACAAACCGTTCGGGGAACAGGCGGGAGGGCCCGTGCGTTGGGCCTCCCGCCCCTCTACTTTACCTCCCTTGCAAGCGATGATACCTGCCTGAACCCCTCCTTCCAAAAGTTCACCGACCCCGCGTCAAACCCGTGCGCTGCCAGCAGGTCCTCGGGCTTTACGGACCCGCCTGCCCCCAGTATCTGCTCGTACGTGGCCGCAAAGCCCGGCCCCTCCCTCTCGTACCTGCCGTAGAGGGCCAGCGCCAGCAGGTTCCCGAACGAGTACGCATAGCAGTAGAACGGCGAGTGGAAGAAGTGTGGTATGCTCGACCACTCGTGCGCAAAGATCCCGGGGACGGCGACCCTCCTACCGAACTGCCTCCTGAGCCCCGCAAGGTACGCCCTTGATATCTCGGGCGTCGTGGCCCCGCCGGGGACCATCCCGTGCGCCTCCTCCTCGAACATCGTAAAGAACGCCTGCCTCTGTATGGTGGCGTACATGTCATCGAGCCTCTCGGCAGCGGCGGCGGCCCCCTGCCCCCCGAGGTGCCCGGCCAGCAGCAGCTCCGAGAAGGTGGAGGCCGTCTCTGCCAGCGGCAGCGGCGCGTCGTGCAGCAGCGCCGGCTGCGACGAGGCGGCGACCGCGTGTACGGCGTGCCCCATCTCGTGCGCCAGCGTGAACGCGTCCCTGACCGTCCCGCCGTAGCTCATCAGTATGAACGGGGTGATCCCCGGCGCCGGCGAGGCGCAGAACGCCCCGTCCCTCTTTCCCGCGCGCGGCTCGGCGTCCACGCGCCGCTCCTCAAAGACGCGCCCGGCCATCGCGCCAAGGCGCGGGCTGAACCCCGATATCGAGTCAAGCACGGCCCGCACGGCCCTCCCGTACGGGATGCGCGCCCTTTTCCTCGATAGCGGCGCGTACAGGTCGCGCCTGTCAAGCGTGCCCGATCCCAGGGCCCTTGCCTTTGCGGCAAAGTACCTCCCAAAGACGGGCGCCCCCTCCCTGCAGGCGCGCAGCAGGGCCCTGACCGTCCCGTCCTCAAGGTCGTTTGCAGAGTTGCGCACCGATATCGGGGACGCGTGCCCCCTCATCCCCATGTGCTCGTCGGACCATGCCAGCACGACGTTCCTGTAGATGTCCCCGTTGGCCCCCTCGTTCCTTGAGAACGTGCCGAGGATCTCCCCGTAGGCGGCCCTCCTCCTGCGGGACGACGCGTCCTTTACGAACGCGGACACCTCCTCCCTTGTGCCGCGCCTCTTCGTCCCGGGCACCCTGTACGTGTAGGCGCCCGTCAGCCTGTCGTACAGCCTGACGAGGGCCGACGTGCCGGTCGGCCCGAGCGTGTTGACGGCCTTTTCGACATCCTCTGAGAGCGTGAACCTTGCCGTGCGCCTCTCGCGCTCAAGGTACGGCCTCAGCTCTCCGGCCCCGGCCATCACCTGCCTTGCGCGGCCCGCGCCTGCGCGCTTCCACCACACCTCGAAGAAGAGCGTCATGTTGGTGATCCCGGCCCCTATCCTCGAGGCGCGGGAGAGCAGGGCGGCCGCCGAGTCCGACTGGGTGTCGGCAGCATACGCCAGCGAGGCGGCCGAGAGGACCCGCCCCGAGTCGGCCTCCAGCCTGTCCAGCCTGCGGAGCATCCTGTTGGCGGCGGCGGCTCCGCCCCCCTCCAGCCTTGATCTTGACCTCCCGATGGAGGCCGCCTCCTTTTGCAGCGCCGCAAGCTCGGCCTCGTACTTTTTTCCGCCGGGCCTGCCGGCAAGTCCCGTGATGTCCCACCTGCCCGGCCTTGTGTCTGACAACCTGCCCGGCCCCCGCCGGCTCTACTAAAAAAGCGTTCTAGGCACGCTCGCCGTGCACCGGCACGGTCCTGTAGACCTTTACCGTGTACTGGCCGCTGTAGATATCCACCGTGCCGCCCGTCTCAAGGTCCGTGCTCCTCACCCTAAAGACATACTCGTATGACCCGTCGCCGGCAGCCTCCACCTGGGCCACGTGGACCATCTCGCCGTCCTTGTGGAACTGGATCACCACCGGGTGCCCCGCCGCGTTCTCGGCAGGCCCGCCCCGGACGGCGCCCCACGGGCTCGTGTTGTCATCTGGTATGACCATGCTGAGGACCGTCTCCTGGGTGGCAGTCTCTGCGTGGGCCGCCCCCGCGAGGGCCGCCATAGACGCGGCCAGGACCGCCGCGATCGCCAGCATCATGCTGGCGGCACGCGCCGTCCCCGCTTTTAATGGTTATGGGAGCTCTTCCTCTACGTCGGAGCACGCCTTGTGGACCCACGCGTCGGACGAGTTCTTTACGATCTCCTTGCCGACCTTTATCTCGCCGTCGCACTCGGGGCACTTGCCCGGGAACCTTGCCTTCATGGGCGGCCGCCGGCCTGCGGGCAATTTAACCTTGCGCCGATCAGGGGGCCAGTATGCACTGGTTGGCGGCGGGATCCAGCACGAGCCCCTCGCCGCACTTTGAGTGGGTGGGCGGCAGCACGCACTGGTTGGTCTCCTCGTCGAGCACCAGGCCGGCGCCGCACCTTGAGTGGGTCGGCAGGCACCCGCCGTGGCCGTCCGGCGCCTGGCCCTCGGGGCAGTCTGCGAGCGGGACGCACCTCCCGGAGGCGTCCATGACGAGCCCGGCGCCGCACTCTACCGCCTGCCCGAACTCGAGGTACCCGCCGGCGTACGCCCCGCCTATGGCTATGGCGATGACTGCCGGTATGGCAGCATATATTGCGATACGGGGGATCCTGACGCGCGGCAGCGACGGCCTGCCGGACCTCTGCGCCTCTGTCCCCACGTCAAAGAGGGGCGTCCCGCACGCCATGCAAAAGTTGGCATCGATGCCCGTCTTCTTGCCGCACTTCCAGCAGTGGATGGGGTCGGCCTCCGGGGGCTCCTCGGCCACGGGCTCTGCCCTCTTTACGAGGTACTTTTCGCGCATCGTGTCAAGGTACCTCTTGTCGGTCACCCAGACGCTCTTGTTCCTCATGTAGGACTGTTTTATGTGCTCGAGCCTGTACGAGTCACCCACGCCGAGCCTGAGCAGCGCGTTGACGTCATCGACCACGTCGCCCTCCGTCGCCCTGTCCTCCATGCGGCCCGGCCCGTCCTAGGGCTTGAAAATTGTTTCCATGGGTGGGGATAAATACGACCCCCCGGCCCGCCCGCCCGTGAGGATCGTCCCCGTCGCGGCCGCCCTGGCTGGCGCCGCCGTAATCGCGTACGCGCTGCTGCCCGGCCCCGGGCCGGACGCCCCGGAGGAGGGGATAGTCCACGTCGGGGCCATCATCCCGCTCAGCGGGGACCTCTCCAGCATGGGGGCCGACATACTGGTCTCCACGAGGTTCGCAGTCGACGAGGTGAACGGGTACCTCGGGGAGCGGGGCCGGGACTGGCGGATGGCGCTCGCCGTCGAGGACTCGACGACGAGGCCCGTGACGGCCCTTGACAAGATCTCGGCGCTAAAGGCGCGCGGCATCGACCTCGTGCTCGGGCCGCTTAGCAGCGCCGAGGTGCGCCACGTAAAGGGGTACGCCGACTCGAACGGGATGGTTATAGTCAGCTGCTGCTCCAACGCGCCGTCCCTTGCCGTGCCGGGCGACTCTGTCTTTAGGATGAACCAGGACCACAGCCACCTCGGCCCCGCGCTGGCAAGGCTGCTCGAACACGACGGCATACGCGCCGCCGTCCCCGTCTGGCGCGGCGACACGTGGGGCGACGGGCTGCACGGCCACTTTGCAGGCGCGTTTGACGGCGTGGTGGACGACGGGATAAGGTACGTGCCCGACGCGCCGGACTTTGCAGCCGCCGCCTCGCTGCTTGCCGGGCGCGTCGGGGACCTTGTGGACGAGCACGGCGCAGATGCCGTCGCGATCCTGTTCATCGGGTTTGACGAGGCGACGATCTTCTTCCAGACCTCCTCCGACTATGGCGTGCTGGGCGACGTGCGGTGGTACGGGACCAACGCCAACGCGGGCAGGAGCCGCCTGCTTGATGATCCGGTCGCCTCGCAGTTTGCCGGGGACGTGCGGTTCACCGCGATGCAGGTGGCATCGGGCGGCAGCCCCGCGTACGAGCGGATACGGGCCCACGCCCTCTCGGAGCTTGGCAGGACGCCGCCTGCGTACGTCTACTCGTCGTACGACGCGGCCTGGGTGATGGCGCTTGCGATCGACGAGGCTGGGACCGACCCGGCGGCCGTGCGGGAGGCGATCCCGCGGGCGGCCGCCTCGTACGTGGGGGCCCTCGGGGACATCAGGCTCAACGAGGCCGGCGACCTGACGGGCGCCTCGTACCAGGTGATCTCCATCGTGGACGGGGCGTGGGAGGTCGTCGGGACGCACGAGGAGGGCGGCCCCGTGGTAATCACGGGCTAGGTGGGGGCCCCGGGTCACCGTTATTACCGTCCTCGGCGCGCGGATGTCGTGGCCCTGCCCGGCAGCCCGGACTGGTACGACGTCTGCCTCGCGGCGCTCATCGCATTGTCAGCTGCCGCCTCCATCGGCACCCTCGCCGGGATGCCCGCCATGCTGCTGCTGGTAACGCACGCCGTGCTGATCTGGCCCGCCTGCTTTGCGGGGCTCGGCGCCTGGTACGGCGCCCGGGCGTGGCGCGGCGGGCCCGGTAGGGGGCCGGCCGGGCCGCGGCTCTCGACGGGGGCGGGGCGGCTGGCAGGCATGGCGGTGGTGATGTCGGTCCCGGCCCTGCTCTTCTTTGTGAACCTTGGCAGCATCATCCTGTACGGGTACCTCAGATCACTGCCGTTCACGTACGGCGATGCGGCGGCGCTCGGCATAGAGTACCATGCCGCCGACCTCCTGAGGACGTGCATCTCGGGGTTCGCGGTGGCCGGCTGCGCGTATGCCGCATACCTTGCCGGGTACCCGCCGCGCCTTGCGGCATCACTGTCCCGCATATTCGGGATCGGGGCCGCGCCGCGCGGCCCCGACGCGGCGCTGGTGATCCTGACGGCGCTCGTCCTCTCGACCGCCGGGGCTCTGTTTGCCGACCCGGGCGGGCTCTCCCCCTTCCTCCCCTATGCCATATCGTGGTGCGCCGCGCTCGGCGCGTCGGCCGGCTGGTATGCCTGGGCCCGCGGGGCGGCCGGCAGGCGGGCGCGGCGCGCAGAACCGCCCGGTACGTGACGGCCCGGCACCTGAGGTGCCCGTTCAGGACGGCGCCGTCCCTCTTCCCCTTGCCTCGTATTCCACATCATGGACCGCAGTCTCCACAATCGACCAGAAACCGGACTGGTCGTCCTCCATGTACTTTTTCGCCCTGTCAAAGAACGGCCTGAACTCCTCCGGCGTCCTGACCCTGATGCCGTTCTCCAGCATGACCTGCCATACGTCGTCCGGCGATAGCGACACCGGGCGCACGTCCTTTATCTCCGCGAGCCACTCCGGCCACTCCGCGTCCCCGCCCATCCTGCCAGCGCCCCCGCATGCCGGCCCATATATTGCGCGTTTGTCGGTCCCTTGGATGTCCCGGGTGAAAAAGGACCCACGCGCGTCCGCCCCACAGGATTATATGCGGCGGAGCCCCGCCCGCGCGCATGGTGATCAGCTGACCACCGCGATGTCCCTGATGACGGCAACCTGCACGGCGATAGCTGCCGGCACCGCCATCGGCGCCTTTACCGTCGCGACGCACCCCTCGGTCGGCGACGACCCCATCCGGGCCGCGATCGCCGTCACGATAGGCGGGGCCGTCTCCGCCGTGATCGCGGCGTTGCTGGTCCTCCTGATAGATCGGTTCCGCAAGACCCGTCCCGACGGCCTCGACGAGATCACCGCGGCGCTGGCGCTGGAGCTTGGCGTCGAGAAGGAAAAGCTCGAGGACGCGATAGTGAGGGTGCTGACCGGGACGCGCAGGGACTGGCGCGAGTGGCACAGGTAGGGGGCCGCGCGCAGGGCCGCGCCGGGACCCGTGAGTGGATCGGGTGGGATTCGGACCCACGACCCTTGCGGGGCTTGGCGCCCTTACGCAGTGTGAGTGCGTCATCCAAACCAGGCTAGACGACCGATCCGGCGGGCCGCCGGACGGCGGGCCTATTTACCTTTACTTTTTGGCCCCGAGGTTCCGGTTCTTGAGCCTCAGGTACGGGTTGCGGCACCTGCGGCACCTGCTGGCCCCGACGTCGTTGCGGCACCCGCACTTGAAGCATATCCTCATCACGAGCCGCGCCTGCTGCGCTATCCTCTTCTTCTCGGGGTCAGTCACCGGCATGCCAGACGGCCCCCCGCGCCCTCCATTTTAACCCTTAGCCCTCCATCTTGCCTGCAAGCAGCACCGGCACCTCGGCGGGGCTCCTTGCCACCGGCACGTTGGCCTTGTTGAACATCGCCACCTTTGACTCCGCCGACCCGTACGTGCCCATCACGATGGCCCCCGCGTGCCCCATCCTCTTCTCCTTGGGGGCGGCCCTGCCCGCGATATAGGCGACCGTCGGCAGCTTGAAACCCACCTCGGCCATCCTCTCTGCGAGCATCTCCTCAGAGTCCCCCCCTATCTCGCCGACGACCACCAGCCCCCTGATGCCCGGGATCCCCCTCACCATCTCGAACGCGTCAATCAGCCTCGTCCCGTTCACGGGATCGCCGCCGATCCCGATGGTTATCGCCTGCCCGAACCCCGCGCCGGTCAGCGCGTCGGATATCTCGTACAGCAGCGTCCCGCTCTTTGAGAGGACGGCTATCGCGCCCTCCTTGAACGGCGATGCGGGCATTATCCCGACCTTTATCACGCCGGGGACCATCACGCCCGGCGTGTTGGGGCCGATGACGATGGCGCCGCTCCTGCCAGCCAGCTCCAGCACCTTTAGGGTGTCAGATACCGGGACGTGCTCTGGTATCGCCACCAGCAGCCTGATGCCTGCCCCGAGCGCCTCTGTCGCCGCCGCAAGAAAGCGGGCCGCCGGCACGAATACTATGGAGATCTGCGCCCCCGTCGCGGCGACGGCCTCTGCGACGGTATCATACACGGGGACGCCGTCCTGGGACGTGCCGCCCTTGCCCGGCGTGACGCCGGCGACGATCCGCGTCCCGTACTCTGCCATGCTCCTTGCGTGCCGCGACCCGTAGGCGCCGGTAATCCCCTGGACTATGACGCCCTTTTTCAGGTGGTCCGGATCGCCCTCTGCCCCCCGCAGCAGCCCCATGATGTCCGTCATCCCTTCCTCCCCGAGACTGCCGCGTTGATGGCCTCCTCGACGGTCCCGAACATCGATACCTCCGACCCCTGCAGCATCTCCCTTGCCTTCTCTGACTCTGCCCCCTTTAGCCGCGCGTACACGGGCGCCGTCATGGACCCGTCCCGGCTTGAGCGCAGCAGCGCCTCTGCCACCACGGTCGTCCTCACTATCCCGCCGTACAGGTTCACCAGCACGCCGCTCACGCCGTCCATCCTGCCTATCAGGGAGAGCGCCTCGTGGACCGTCTCGGCAGTCGCCCCGCCGCCGACGTCAAGAAAGCACGCGGCCCTGCCGCCGGCGTCGACCAGCATGTCAAGCGTCGACATTACCAGCCCGGCCCCGTTGCCGACGACTGCCACGTCCCCGTCAAGCTCGACGAGCGAGAACCC
>UYNY03000109.1 GCA_900620265.3 Nitrosopumilaceae archaeon
GGCTCGACAGCCCGGACGGGAGGAGGATCTTCAGCGTGCTGATGACCTGCCTGTGCACGTGGAAGCTGCAGGGTCGGGACCCGGCCCAGGGGCTCCTAGAAGTGCTCAGGGGGACGTGAATTCATACCCGGCCCCCGGCAATCCTTAATACGCCCGGCCCCCCGGCGGAGGCCCCATGGAGGACGGGTCCCGGGCGGCAGGCCGCATAATGTCTGGCAGGGCGTGCGTCCTTGATCCGGCGGCCGCCGGCGAGCTGGAGGGCCGCGGGTACGGCAGGCCCGAGGACGGCAGGCTCGTCCTCGGGGACGTCGAGGCGCTATACCTGGTGTACGCCGGCAGGCTCGAGATACGCGGCAGCACGTTCGAGTCGCTCCTGCGCAGGTGCGAGAAGGAGGATCCCGACATCTTTGCAAAGTTCCTCATATACCGGGACCTGAGGAGCCACGGGTACGTCGTCCGGGACGGGTTCGGGTTCGGGCGCGACTTTAGGGTGTACGAGAAGGGCCGGTTCGGCGAGAAGGCGGCCCGGTACATCGTCTTTGGGATGGACGAGGGCGGGCGCGAGCGCATCGGCTCCGTCCACAAAAAGGTCGTCGAGATGGCCCGCATGGGAAAGGAGCCGGTGGCCGCCGTGGTAGAGCGCCGCGGCGAGGTCATCTACTACCGGATGAACCGGATCGAGTTCCGCGGACCCTAGTGGCGCGTCGCCCACGCCGCCGAGTACTTTAGCAGGTTCCTGCGGTCGGCCTCCTCAAAGTCGTGCACCTCGACGTACCTGGTCCTGTTCTCCCACAGGTCCTCAAAGTCCTCGGCCTTCCTGCTGACGCGCCCCGGCTCGTTCCACGAGGTGAACACGTCGACCGACTCAAAGTCCCTCGACCCCTCCGAGAACGACTCGCCGGACGTCCCGGTGAACGCGACGGCGTCGCCCTCCGCATCCGTGAATATCCCGATCCTCTCGGAGAACGACCCCGTCACGTCCTCGGACGTGGGTATCGCTATCTTCAGCTGTATCTGCCCCTTCTTGACGGCGTTCTGCAGGCTGCGCAGCTTTGCGCTCCTGATGCGCCGCCCCTCAAAGGCCGTCTGCTTGAAGACCCTGCCGAGTATGTTCAGGTCGTCGGCCCTGAACCTGTGCCCCGTCACCATCCTCATCCGGGCCTGGCCGGCGGCAAAGTTGTCAAACGACATGGATATGGCTATCAGCGTGTTTATCGACAGCAGGTCGACGCACCTGTCGTACCTCCTGCAGGCCCCGAGGCACTCGAAGAAGAACTCTGCAAAGATGTTGTCCCTGTCCGAGCGGTACTCGTCCTTCAGGTCCAGCCCGCGCAGTCCCAACGCGCCGGGGCCGGGCGCTCCCTATTTAAACAGGTGCTCCCATCGGGATTTGAACCCGAGTCTCTGGCTTGAGAAGCCAAAATGCTTGGCCGGACTACACTATAGGAGCCTTTCCGGATCCCGGGGATCTCTTAATTTAAAGGAAATGCCCGTTTATAGCCTGCCGCCGCGGGCGTCCCCCCCGTTGGACGCCGCGGCGCTGCTGGACCGGATGGGCCTCTCGGGTCACCCCTCCGGGATAGCAGGCTGCCGCGCGTCGGGGGCCGCCCGCCCCGCGTGCGACCTTGACGTCGTGGTCTTTGACGGGGGGGACGGGTTCGAGGAGGTGCCGGATGGGCCCGCGGTAATCCGCCACGCCTCGCTCTCAGAGGCGCTGCCGGCGCGCCTGCTCGGGTACGACGGCATGGAGGTGATCCATGACGAGGCGTGGGAGCTGCGCATGCTGCTCTCGAGGATCCGCGCGCGCCGCCCCCTCCTGCTCGTGGACCACGCAAGGAGGTGCCTCGTCGAGGCGCTCGTCTGCTGCCAGCAGGCGGCCTCCCCCGACCTAGGCTCCTGCTGGATAAAGGCCGCCTCGTGCCTGCTTGCTGGCGCAGTCTGCGCGCGGGGCTCGCTGGCGCCCGGCCCCTCCCACACGCTCGAGGCGCTCCGGTCGACCGGCGACCCGCTTGCGGGACTGGTGGCCCGCACGCTTGGCGCCGCGCGCGCCACCCCGACGCTGCTGCGCCGCATGTCAAGATCCGCCGAGGAGCTGGCAAGGATCGCCGGCATGCCGCACGCCTCCATATGCGCGAGGAGCGACGCCCTGGCGGCCGGCTCGATGGGCTCTGACTGCTATGTCTACCTCTGCCGCGTCTCCTCCGACGCGCTCCTGTCCATCTCGCGGGATCCGGGGCGCCTCCGTGACTCCTCAAAGCTGCTCGGCACCGCCCTTGACGCAGAGCCGGGGGCCGCCGATGCCGCCGAGGTCGCGGACGCGTGCAACGGGATGCTGGCCGGCTCCGCCGGCCCACAAGCAATATAGCATGCCGCGCAGGGGCGCACGTCCATGGCGACCATCGCGGGATACATCATCATGCCGTTCATGGTGCTTGCCACCGCGATGACGATCTACAACCTGTACGGGCTGCTGAGGACGGCCAACCTGCGCGACCCGGGCAACATGGCCGTGATAGCGAGCCTCGGGTCGGTGGCCGGCGGCTGCGTATGGATCTGCTACATGGTGTGGGTGAACTACCTCTAGGTCATCTCTTGAGGTAAGACGAGAGTATCTTGCGGGCCTGGTCCTCCACCTCGACGCCGTTCCTCTCCGCTATCCTCTTTAGCTTTCTGGCGTCCCTCTTGCCCAGGTTGACCGTCACCTTTTGCCGCAGCAGGCCGGCCCTGGCCCTCTTTAGCAGCGTCTGGTGGGTGGATCTTGGGCTCCTCGCGAGGGCCGTCAGGTACTGGGTCCTGAGCCTCTTGTCGAGCCTGGCGGCCCGCTCCGCAATCCTGACAGCCTTGCCCTCCGACTGGGCCGCCTTGAAGATCTTTGTGGCATCGCCGCGCGAGAGCCTGCCGGGGACGAACGCCCTGAGCTTCTCGGGGACGGCGGCGAACCCAAGATAGTTGTACAGCGTCGGCAGCGATATCCCCATGGACCTTGCCGCCTTTGCCTTGCCGACCGACTCTGTCAGGAAGACGCACGCGGCGGTCATGTCCTTCATGGTCATCTTGTTGCGGTGCAGGTTCTCCACCACCGAGGCCGCCTTTGCGTCGTCTATCTCGTACTTTGTGGAGTTGGTGAGCACCAGGACGGGCACCTTTTTTGCCCCCAGCCTCTTGAGGGCCGCCAGCCTCCTCTGGCCCGACATCAGCAGGTACTCCGACCTGCCGCTCTTCTGGACCATCGGCGGGTTCTGCAGGCCCTCGTTCTTTATCGACTTTGCAAGCTCCCTGATCCCGTCCCTGTCAAGCTTCCTGGCCTGGGCGTCCTTCCAGACGGTTATCTGCTTTACGGGGATCTCCTTTAGCCGGTACTTTATCGGGGACTTGAACCGCCTTGCCACGACCCACCCCGGATACCCGTTCGTGTTAAATGGGACTAGTGATCACAAATTGACAATAAATGAAAAAAGTTTTGCGCGAATCACCGCGTGATCCCGCGGATCGCCCGGTATTCGCATCTACGAGGTGATCGCGCCAAGCCCACGCATCTGCCCCACGAACCCCGGGTACGAGATCGACGCCGACTCTGCGCCGAGCACCCTGCACCGGCCCACGCGCATGCCGGCGATAAAGAACGCCATGAAGAGCCGGTGGTCCCCGCGCGGGTCAAGGACGGCCCCCCTCGGCTCCGCCGGGGGGCCAAGCTCCAGCCAGTCGGGCCCCTCCCTGGCCCCGACTCCGAGCTTGCCAAGCTCGGCGGCCACCACGGATATCCGGTCAGTCTCCTTTGCCCGGGCGTGCCCCACGTTGGTGATCCGTATCGGGCCGGACGCGGCCAGGGCGAGGATTGCAAGCGGCGGGAGCAGGTCAGGCGTGTCCCCGAGGTCAAACTCGCCCCCCGAGACGCCGTCGGGGGCAGATATCCGGGCCAGGCCCCCAGAGTCCCTGACCTCGGCGCCCATCCCCGATATCATGGCAAGGTACTTTTTGTCCCCCTGGGGCAGGCCCCCGTCATCATGCGATATCTCCAGCTCGCCGGCAAGCACGGCCGCGGACGCCAGCAGGGCCATGCTCGAATAGTCCGACGGCACCCTGAACCTGCACCCCCTGTACCTGGCCGGCGCCGCCGAGTACCCCTCGTCCGTGGCGCCAGCAGAGGCGCCGAACCTTGCCATCGCCGCGATCGTGGCGCCGACGTACGGCCTCGAGACCTGGGCGCCCTCGACCCTTATCGAGATCCCCTCCTCCGTGGCCGGCGCCGCTGCCAGCAGCGCCGATATGAACTGGCTCGAGGTCCCCCCGCCTATCGAGACGGCGCCGCCGCGCATCGGGCCGGTTACTGACACCGGCGGGAGGCCGCCCTCCGACGTGCACGAGGCGCCCGCCTGCTCTAGCGCCGATAGCAGGGCGCCCATCGGCCTCCTCTGCAGGCTGTCATCGCCGCGTATGGTCGTCCTTGCAGGGCGCAGCGCCGCGATGCCGGCCGCCATCCTCATCGTGGTACCAGAGTTGCCCGCGTCGATCTCCGCGTCCCCCCCGCCGATCGGGTCGCGTATGACAATGTCGCCGCCCTCATCTATTGATGCGCCCATCGCGCGGCACGCAGATACAGTGGACAAGGCGTCCCCCGAGTCGAGCGCCCCCTCGACCACGGTGCCGCCTGCAAGCGACCCGAGAAACACGGCGCGGTGCGTGTAGCTCTTGCTCGGCGGGCAGGCCGCCCTGCCCGACACCCGGGACCTTTCTACCGTGCAGTCCATGACCTCGCCGCCCTGTTTGACACGCGCGATACTATGATGCTGCCGTCTTCCCCCGCGAGGGCGCGCCTGACCCTCGTGACGTCCGTGCTCCTGCAGACTGCCGCTACGGCCGGCCCGTTCCCCGAGACCGACGCCCCGAGGGCCCCCGCCCCGAGCATCCTTGCCGGGATCAGCGGGTCTGATCCGAGCGCCGGGGCCGCCGCGAACCCGTTGATGTTCATCGCCTCCCAGTAGGAGGCCCCCCTTGCAAGGCCCCACGCCCTTGCGAACGGGCCCGGCGACCTGCGAAGATCCTTTGGCCTGCCCCGCCTCCTCTTGCGCGGCACGAATATGACCGCCGAGAGCCCCCTCGGGGCCCTGTCCCTCCTGGCTATCCTGTTTGCGGTATTGTCAGTCACGTTGAACCCGCCGTAATAACAGCCGCACGCGTCGTCAAGGGCCCCCGTGATGCTCACCCCCGAGTCGATGGACGCCCGCACGCCTGCCATCAGGACCCTCCTGTCCCGGTACGGCCCGAACACGGCAGAGCAGGCAAGGGCGACGGCGGTCGAGGCGGCGCTCGAGCTCTTGAGGCCGTATCCTGCCGGCACCTCGGAGCTGACGCTGACCCTGATGCCGTACCTCTTGATGTGCCTCTCGGGGACGATCCTTGCTATGGTGGCCCTGGCAAGCCTCGAGCTTGCCGTGTCGGATCCCACGTGCGTCCCGCCGCCCTCCGTGACCTCTATCTCGGCGCGCGTCCCAAGCTCGATCCCAAGCGTCGCCCCGCGCCCCGCCGCCACGGCGTTGACCAGCGATATGGCGCCCCCGACGACCCCGACGCCCCTCACGGCGACCCCCCCAGCAGGGAGCGCCTCATCACGTCGCGCGGCGCGTCCCTCTTGTGCCATATCCGGAACGAGCGCGCAGCCTGGGCCAGCAGCATCTCGTACCCGAGTATGACCGTGCACCCTGCCTTCCTGGCGTCCCTTACGAGGCGCGTCTCCGGCGGCCTGTACACCATGTCATAGACGGTGGTGCCCGGCCCCGCGCCGCCGAGCGGTATGCTCCCCCCGACGCCGTCCATCCCGACCGGCGTCGCGTTGACTATCATCTCGGGGGACCCGCCCGGTTCCGACCCCATCTCTGATGCCAGGTCCCGCAGGGCGGCGGCCCCCCGCGCCGAGCGCGCAGCGACGCTGACCCTGGCGCCCGCGCGGGACAGTCCCACGACGGCCGCCCTTGCCGCCCCCCCGGAGCCGTGCACCACCACGCTCATCCCCGATACGTCGATGCCGCGCCCCTCTATGGGCTCCATGAACCCCGCCACGTCCGTGTTGTGGCAGGTCATCACGTCGCCGACAGTGACGGTGTTGGCCGCGCCCGCCATGCGGCACTCCTCGTCGGCAGGCTCGGCCATCTGCATGATCCCCTCCTTGTGCGGGATGGTCACGTTGAACCCCGCGATGCCCGCCTCCCGGAGGCCGGCGACCCCCTCCTCGAGCTCGCCCCTCGGCACCCTGTAGGCGATGTACGAGCAGTCCATCCCGAGGTGCCTGAACGCCGCGTTGTGGATGGCCGGCGAGAGCGAGTGGTCGATCGGATCCCCGATCACGGCATACGTCCCGCTCAAGGGGCCACCGCCCCTCCCAGCGCCGCCACCTCTGCCACGCTCATCTGGCCCGGGGCCGTCGGCCTCGAGAGCGACGCGTACGTGAACGGGCTCCCAAGGTGCATGCACAGTATCCTTGATATCCTGCCCGGATCCCCCATCGCGAAAGCGACCAGCCGCCTGTCCCTGCCCCCGTATATCCCCAGCATCCTTGCCGCGTCGGCTGTCGACCGCGCCATGCAGGCCATCTTTGCCAGCCCGCCGAACCTTGACATCCTCTTCCTCCTGCCGGCGAGCGCGGCCGCGCCCGGCGTCCCCCCAAAGTCGTGCCACGAGACGAGCAGCCTCGCGCCGCCAAGGCGCCGCGCAAGGCCCCTGCGCGACGAGAGCGCAGAGTACTCGACATCCAGCAGGAACGGATCAAACCCGGCCGCCTCCTCCAAGAGGCGCAGCCGCGCCTCCTCGGAGCCGGCAAACCTGCCGCCCTCGGACCTTGGGCGCAGCGTGCAGACCGTCCTGCCGAGGCGGCCGGCCGCAAGCTCGAGCGCCTCTGCGACGCGGGAGGGCGCAATATAGTCAAGGCGCAGCTCTGCATAGTCTGACGCCCCGAGGGCGAGATCCAGCTGGCGCGAGGCGGCCCCCGGCGTGCGCTCTGCAACCGGCACGCATGTCCTGTACTTCATTTCTCCAGGATGAACTCGTCCTTTACCTCCGTCCCAAAGTGCCTCCCCGCCGGCGGCCTGGCGTGCACCATCACGATGTCGCCCTTCTTGAGGTGGGTCACGGATACAAGCCCCCCGCCGGGCCTCACCAGCCTGATCGTCTCGGCATCCTGGGCTATCATGCCGCCCTCCTCCCCGCCGGCCGACGCCTTTACCAGCAGCATGGGCCTCCTCTCTATCTTTGACCTGCCGACCGTGACGCGCCTGGTGCTACCGGATTTGTCTGCCACCACCACCTCCGATCCGGCCTCTATCTCCGAGAGGTACCTTGTCTTGCCGTCAGGGGACATCGTATAGCAGTGGACGGCCCCCGCGTTGACCCTGAACGGGCGGGGCGAGGTGAACGACGAGCCGACCGACTCGTTGTGTACTAGGAACATAAAGTTGGACCTGCTGCCGACCAGCATCCCCTCGCCCCGGCCCAGCATCGAGGCCGTATCGACGCAGACGCGCTCGCCGTCGCCGGCCTCCCTCACCTCCGTTATCCTCGCCTTGGTCATGCTGATGGATCCCTGCTCCATGCCGGCAAGGGCCTCCCTCACCTGCTTTACGGACGAGGCGGGGAGCAGCACCCCGTCGACCCCGACATCGAGCACGGAGAACATCTTGCGGGCCTCTGCCGGGGTGGCCGCCGACGCGATCACCCTTGTGCGCCCCTTGTGCAGCCTCGCGATCGCGTTCTCAAGCGGTATTATCTTCCAGTCCTTGGCGTCGATTATCACGAAGCCCATGCCCCTCGACCCGTCCACCATCCTGTCGATGTCCTTGTTGGATGATATTGAGAACCTCCCTCCGGCCCCCCTGCCCCTGCCGCCTATCCGGTGGGTGGCCGACGCCGACTCGTGCATCGTGTCCATGCCGCCGGCAAGGGACGGGTCCAGGTATACGGTCCTGACGCCGGCCTCTGAGAGCGACTCGAGGAACTTTGCAAGCCTCTTCCGCGGCACCTTTGGCTCTACGATGAGCTCCTTTTGGCGGCTCATGGTATCCCGCCGAATATGATCCCGGCAAGGCGCCTCGTCATCCCGCCCGGGTCGTCGTGCCCGAATATGTTCCTCCCGTAGGTGACGCCGGCCGCACCCGCCTCGATGGCCCCGCGCGTCATCTCAAGCAGCGACTCGTCTGACGCCTTTGGGCCGCCGGCTATGACGACCGGGACCGGCGTCCCGCGGACCACCTGCCTGAACGAGCCGGCGTCCCCGGTATACGGCACCTTTACGATGTCGGCCCCGAACTCTGCGCCCACGCGGGCCACATGCGAGACTATGCCGGGGTCGTGCGGGTCGCTGATGTTGGCGCCGCGCGGGTACATCATTGCCAGCAGGGGCATCCCGAGGTCCGAGCACCTTGATGACACCTCGCCCATCTGGGCGAGCATCTCCGGCTCGTCGGCCCCGCCGATGTTCACGTGGATGGAGATGCCGTCGGCCCCCATGGCGGCCGCCTCGTCCACCGTGCCGGAGAGCACCTTGCGGTCGGGGCTCTGCGACAGCGACGTGCTGGCCGAGAGGTGGACGAGGACGGAGGCCCGCGGCGGCTCTGCCAGGGCCTTTAGTATCCCCTTGTTGAGTATGACGCAGTTGAGGCCGTTCCTGGCGCACTGCCCTATCACGGCGCCCGGATCCTCGAGCCCGCGCGAGGGCCCGCCCGATATGCCGTGGTCCATCGGCATGCAGAGCATCCTGCCGTCCCTGAGGATTCGCTCCAGCCTGATCCGGGATCCCGATACCATCCTTGGCGCACGCGGCCCCGCGCCCTACTTAAAAATACCGTGCCCCGCGCGGGGCACCTGCCTTGTCACCCGCCAAGGATTAAATAGATAAATCCGAGCGCCGCGCCAGTTGGGCCGCACCGAGCTTGTCAGTGGGAGCGAGATCGGGGACATACTGGAGGGATCGCTTGCCGGGAGGCGGCCCGGGGAGGACGAGTGCAGGCGGCTCCTCGAGTCCGACGACGTCCACCTGATGGGGATGGTCGCCGGCGAGCTTGCAAGGCGCGAGTTCGGGGGGCGCGCCACCTACGTGAACAACATCATACTCAACTATACGAACGTCTGCATAACCGACTGCAAGTTCTGCGCGTTCTACAGGCCGCCGGGCGCCGAGGACTCGTACGTGCTGGACCTCCAGCAGATCGAGTCGAGGGTGTCTGCAGCCGTCTCCTCGTTCGGCATACGGCAGGTGCTCATCCAGGGGGGGCACAACCCCGACCTCGGGATATCCTACTATGAGGAGGCGTTCTCGATGATCCGCTCAAAGTTCCCCGCCGTCGGGGTCCACGGGCTGTCAGCCTCCGAGGTCGACATGATAGCAAGGGTGGAAAAGTCCTCGACCCGCGAGGTGCTCTCGAGGCTCCGCGAGGCGGGGCTCCAGTCGGTGCCGGGGGCGGGCGCCGAGATATTCTCGGGGCGCGTCAAGGAGATCATAAGCCCCAAGAAGATATCCGGGGACGAGTGGCTGCGCATAATGCGCGAGGCGCACGAGGAGGGGCTCCCCGCCTCGGCCACCATGATGTACGGGCACGTCGAGCGGGCCGGCGAGGTGGCCTCGCACCTTGCAGAGATAGCGTCGCTCCAGGAGGAGACCCGCGGGTTCATGGCGTTCATCCCGTGGAACTATGAGCCCAACAACACGCAGCTAAAGGAGGAGGGGGTGGGCAGGCGCGCCGGCGGCGTGGACCTGCTAAAGATGGTGGCCATATCGCGGATGATGTTCGACGGGCTGATACCGCACGTCCAGTCCTCCTGGCTCACCAACGGGGTCGGCATGGCCCAGATGGCCCTCATGTACGGGGCCGACGACTTTGGGGGGACCCTGGTGGGGGAGGAGGTCGTCTCGTGCACGGGGGCCCGCTCCACGGAGCTCTCGGGCGCCGTGATAACGGGCGCCGTCAGGCAGATAGGGTACGAGCCGGTCGAGCGGGACAACTTTTACAACGCCGTCTAGAGGCCGTACTCCTTCCAGCGCCCCGTGACCAGCGAGGCGGTCCCCGGGTCGGCCACGGCAAGGCGCTGCACCTCGCGGCCGTACCCCTCCGAGGCGTCCTTCTGGGTCGCGTCTATGCCCATCTTGGAGCCGAGCCCCGGCAGCGGGGAGGCCGGATCCAGCGTGTCGGTGGGGGCCCGCGGTATTATCAGCGTGTCGCGGGCCGGGTCGGCCCTCGTGGTGACGGCCCAGATGACGTCGTTGTGGTCGTGCACGTTGATGTCGTCATCGACCACGATGATGTTCTTTGTCAGGGAGAGCTGGCCCGTCCCCCACAGCCCCATCATCACCTTCCTTGCCTGGCCGGGGTACCTCTTCCTTATCGAGACGATGGCGAGCCCCTGGAACCACCCGGCGGCCGGCATTGCAAAGTCGGCCACCTCCGGGTGGAACATCCTCACGAGCGGCAGGAACGACCTCTCTATCACCTTGCCGATGTATGCGTCCTCGAGGACCGGCTTGCCCACGACCGTGGTGAGGTAGATGGGGCTCTTCCTGCGCATGATCCCGGTCAGCGTGAACGCCGGGTACCTCTCGACCGGCGTATAGTAGCCGGTGTGGTCGCCGAACGGGCCCTCGTCGCGCAGGTCCGACGGGTCGACCGTCCCCTCGAGGACGATCTCGGCGCCGGCCGGCACGTCAAGGTCCACGGTGCGGCACCTGACCGTCCTGATCCCTGACCCGCCGGCGATCCCGGCAAAGAGGTACTTGTCAAGCCCCTCGGGCACCGGGGCCACGCCGGCAAAGACGGCGGCCGGCGGCCCGCCGATTATGATGGCCGCCGGCACCTTGGCGCCCCGCTCTGCCGATATGGAGCCGTGGTCGGCGCCCCGCTTGTGGGGCTGCCAGTGTATGATGGCGTGGCGGCCGTCGACCACCTGCATCCTGTAGACGCCGAGGTTCCGCACCCCCGTCTCGGGGTGCCTCGTCGCGAGCATCCCGAACGTGATGAACCTGCCCGCGTCGTCGGGCCACGACTTTGTCACCGGGATGTCCTCAAAGGAGGCCTCCCCGGACGTGTACTCTGTGACGGGGCCGCTGCCCACCTCCTTTGGGAACGCCGAGCCCATCTTTGAGAGCTCCGGCAGCCCCTTGATCTTGCCGATTATCCCGCCGGGTATCTCGGTGCGGGCCATGGACGCTATCTTTTCCCCGATGGCCCCAAAGTCCGACGTCCCGAGGGCTATCTCCATCCGCCGAACGGATCCGAACGCGTTGCCGAGCACCGGCATCGAGTGGCCCCTCACGTTCTCAAAGAGGACCGCCGGGCCGCCGGCATAGGTGACGCGGCGGAGTATCTCCGGTATCTCAAGATCCCGGTCCACCTCGGCGGCGATCCTCTTGAGCTCGCCGGCCTTCTCTAGCTCCGAGACGAGCCCGCCCAGGTCCTCTATCACGGGGGCCCCGGGGGCCGGTTTGGGTATAACCCTTTTGCGCCGGATACGTGCAAAACCGGCAGGTTGTCAACTATTTTCAGCGTGGATCACTTAACAGGATCCCGGCACCCGGCGGGGGATGGGTGGGGCGTGCGCCGTCTGCGGCGGCTCGGGGGTCATAGAGCTTCTTGGCGCCGGGTGCACCTTCTGCAACGGCACCGGGGAGCCGAGCGGGTCGGCCGAGTCGTACGCCAGGTCCCACGTCTGCCAGTGCATACTGTATGATCGGAGGCGGTGCCCCCTGTGCGGTAAGGAGTGCCACCATGACACGAGCGGCAGGCCCAGCATACTGCTGAGCGCCAGATGACCCTACTCGACCGGGATCTCGGGCCGCCTTCCGTGGCCCCCCGAGCCGAACTTGCAGTAAAAGCAGCGCTCAGAGTCCATGTAGCCGAGCCTCTCCACCTTTACCGCCCCGATCCTCAGGGCCAGCTTGGTGAGCAGCCTGTACTTTAGGGGCATCGCGGGGATGACCTCCTCCTTGTAGACCCGGTAGTGGTCCGGGCAGAACTTGAGGGTCACCTTTGCAGAGCCGCCGGCGTCGTTGACCTGCTTTGTATAGCTTATCTGCTCCCGCACGTACTCGTGCTTTGGGCACGGGCAGTCCTTGCCGCCCGGGTGCATGTACGCCGGGGTGTTCTTCCAGTCGAACCCGGGGTACTCCCTCTCAAAGTCGTCCACGGGCGGCGTCGTTCGTCCGCGCATAAAAGTCTGTCCGGTCCGGCGGATCCCGGCCCCCGGCAGGGCGATCCGGCCCCCGCCCCCCCCCCGGACGGCCCTCCCTGCAGGCGTCAGGCGTGCGATCAGGCGATCCAAGCACAATCTAAATAAATGGCCGATTCCGGGCCGATCCGATGGCCGCGGGCACCGCCAAGAAGAAGGAGACCAAGAAGGATCTCGAGGACAAGATAGCCGCTCTTGAGGCAAAGCTCTCCCAGATATCAGAGCAGGTGGGGTCGAACGCCGGGGCGGCGGCGGAACCCGCAAAGCCAAAGGGCACCCTCCCAAAGGGATTCGGCGACGTCCCAAAGCCCGCGCCGAAGCCTGCTCCTAAACCAGCTCCCAAGCCTGCCGAGGCAAAGCCCGCCACAAAGCCAAAGGGCACCCTCCCAAAGGGATTCGGCGACGCCCCAAAGCCCGCGCCGAAGCCTGCTCCTAAACCAGCTCCCAAGCCTGCCGAGGCAAAGCCCGCCACAAAGCCAAAGGGCACCCTGCCAAAGGGATTCGGCGACGCCCCAAAACCCGCTCCAAAGCCGGCACCAAAGCCAGCCGAGGCAAAGCCGGCGCCCGCAAAGCCAAAGGGCACGCTTCCAAAGGGCTTTACCCCCCCGGCCCCGGAGCCGGCAAAGACGGAGCCCGCAAAGACGAGCGAGGCGCCAGCCACTTTCCAAGAGGCGCTTGAGAACTCTTACAGGACAGCTCCCACATCCGACTTTCACCAGTACCGCGCAAAGGTGACCGGCTATGCGCCGGCCCCCAACAGGTACTTTGTAAGGCACACGGCCCCCGTCGGGCGCGTGCCCACCACCAACTGGAACGAGCAAAAGGCAAAGGTGACCGGGTACACGCAGCCGTCCAACCAGTACTTTGCGACAAGGCAGAGGCTCGCATACCACCCGCCGGACAAGACGTTCGGCGGATTTGGCGGCACCGCGATGCGCGTCGACGGCGTCGCCGCAAAGCAGGCCCGGGCTGAGCCAAAGCCTGCGGCCCAGGCTGAGCCAAAGCCGTCGTCCAACAGGACGTCGTACGTCCCGCCAAAGCCAAAGTCAAAGAAGGACGAGCTTGCCGCGTACGAGGCCGACTATGTAAAGAGGGTCGCCGGCTCGGACGACATTCAGGAAAAGCTCAAAAAGCTAGAGGCCGCAAAGATAGCCGCCGAAAAGGCGTACCAGGACCTCCTGGCCGCCTCAAAGTCCTAGCCGAACTCCTCAAGCACCTGTTTCGCGTGGCCCGCCGGCTTTACCTTTGGAAACACCCTGAAGACCGTCCCCTTCTCGTCAACGAGGAACGTGCTCCTGATCACCCCGTCGTACTCTTTTCCCATGAACTTCTTCCTCCCCCACGCCCCGAACGCCGACGCTATCCTGTGGTCCGTGTCGGCCAGCAGCGGGTAGGGTATCCCCATCTTTTCGCAGAACCTGCCGTGCGAGTCCGCGTCGTCGGGGCTGACGCCGACCACCTCGATCCCCGCCTTTTTGAACCTCTTGTACTCCGCCGTGAACTCGCCGGCCTCCGTGGTGCACCCCGGCGTAAAGTCCCTCGGGTAAAAGTAGACGACGTACCTGCGCCCCTTTAGCGTGTCAGAGCCCACCCTCTGGCCGCCGGATGTCATGCCGCCAAAGCGCGGGACCCTGCCCCCCTCCTCTATCATCGGCACGTCCCGGATCCGCCCTCTTAATTTGTGTGTCCCGGCCGGATCGCGGGACGGGCCCCCCGAATCTTTATATGGATACGGCCGGCGGCGGCCCGCATGCCGAATCCACGGGCGTACCTTGCGGAGGCCATAGCCTCGTACGCGCTCGTCTTCTTCGGGCCGCTATCCATCATAATGGCGGTGGCCCACTTTGGCGAGGACCTTGACACCCAGTCCGTCTTCTTCATATCCCTGGCGCACGGCGGCACCGTGGCACTGATGATATACGCGTTCGGGCACATCTCGGGGGCGCACATCGGCCCGTCCGTCACGATCCCGCTGATGGTGACGCGCAAGATAGGGGTCCCGGACGGGATCGCGTACATCGCCTCGCAGCTGGTGGGCGCCGTGGCCGCTGCCGCCACCCTAAAGGTGATCCTGCCGGAGCTCGGGGCGAGGGTGAACTTTGGCACGCAGGGCGGCCCGAGCGACGTGCTGCAGAACAGCGCCGCGTCGGGCCTGGCAGTAGAGGCCATACTCACCTTCTTCCTGGTCCTGACGGTCTTCATGTGCGCCGTCCACAAGAGGGCGTCCCCCGGCTGGCACGGGTTTGCCATCGGCGGCATGGTCTTTCTGGTGCACCTCGTGGGCATCCCGCTCACGGGGGCCTCGGTCAACCCCGCAAGGACGTTCGGCCCGGCCCTGGTGTCGGGTTCCTGGGAGTTCCACTGGATATACTGGGTGGGCCCGATAGTGGGCGGGATCGTCGCCGGCGTGATAATGGACCGCCTCTTCGTGAGGCCCGACGAGGCAAAGGCCTCAAAGGAGGCCCGGGGCGACGCCCCCGAGGCGTGATACCGCACCCTAAAATTCCCCCTCGGCGCCTAGGATGCCATGGAGGGACTGGTCGACGAGATGATCCGCGGGACGCGGTTCCTCGAGGCGGCCGCCGTGGGGCGGGGGGACGGCGTCGACGAGATGATATCCATGTACCATGTATCCATATCCGTCTCATCCATCCTGGCCACGATCGAGCAGGGTCCCGGCTCGATGAGCTCCGAGGCCGGATCCGCGAGGCGGGCGCTTGAGCGGTTCGACGGCAAGGTGCATCCGGAGATCATGGGCAGGCTTGACGGCGCCATATCCAGGGAGCGGGGGCTGCTCGAGTCCGGCGGCGGCGGGTCGTACGACCGGCTGCGCGCCCTGATGAGCGCGAGGGAGTTTGCGGGCCAGTATGGAAGAAACCTGCAGGATTGAGGAGGTGTTCGCCCTCCTGCGGGCCGGCATGGCAGAGGCCGGCGAGGAGCCTCTCCCGGTGCCGGGGTCGGGGTTCCCCGTACCGGACGGGCACCTTGGGCAGATGCACGCGTTCCTCGAGTCCGGCGGCATATTCTCAAGGTCGTCCACCAGGGAGATCTCCGGCGTGGAATGCGCCATATGCTCGGGCCAGACGGACCGGCACTGGCTCTCCAGCACCGGCCACGCCGCGAGCCGCGCCCCGTTCTCCCCGACGTGGATGGCATCAGCGCATGCTGCGGTAATGATGGCGCACGGAGGCCGTCGACGTCGGCGCGGGGGACGGGCGCGTCGCGTTCTGCGCCGGACTGCCCGGCATGTCGGCGCACGCGGTAGATCTTGACCCCGGGCTGGGGGGCCTCATGGCGGCAAACGGGCGGCGCAACTTTGAGGTGCACGTCGCGGACGCGGCCGCGGCAGACTATGGCATGATGGGGCTCTCCCGCCCGGCCCTCTTCATAGGGGGGCATGTCCAGATGGGCGGCGCGGACCTTGCAAGGTCGGCCATCGGGCGCGTCCGGGGCCTCCCGTCGTGGGGCGCGTCCGCCTGGGTGTTCGCCGGCACGACGGCCCCCAAGTACGCCCCCGACCCGCTCGGGTGCGCCGGCTGGGGGACGCTGCTCGGCTCCGAGGGCCTCGAGCCCGCCGGGGAGGCGGACCTGCCCGCCGGGTGGACCTCGCCCGGATCCCGCGACGCCAGATACGTGGCGGCCGTCCCGGATCACAATCCAAATTAAGCGCCGCCCCCCGCGGGCGGACGGGACTCGTTGCACAGCATGGATAGTGCGAACGCTTGCGGAGCGTTAGGTCGCCGGTTCGAATCCGGTCGAGTCCGCCAACACCTTAAAGCGGGACCCCCTGCACGGGGTGCAGATGGCAGGCAGGACGGCCCGAAGGACGGCCCGAAGGACGGCCCGCAGGACCCCGCGCAAGACCGCTGGCAGGACCGCCCGCAGGACCCCGCGCAAGACCGCTGGCAGGACCGCCCGCAGGACCCCGCGCAAGACCGCTGGCAGGACAGCCCGCAGGACCCCGCGCAAGACCACTGGCAGGACAGCCCGCAGGACCCCGCGCAAGACCACTGGCAGGACAGCCCGCAAGCCCGCCCGCAAGACCTCTGGCGGCGCCCCCCGCCGCTGCTCCTGGCCGCGCTCGGAGGCCGAGATCAGGTACCACGACGAGGAGTGGTGCGTGCCGACGCGCGACGACCGCCTGATATTCGAGTACCTGGTCCTCGAGTCCGCCCAGGCCGGCCTCTCGTGGCGCACCATCCTTGACAAGAGGGAGGGGTACAGGAGGGCGTTTGCCGGGTTCCGCCCCCGGGCGGTGGCCGCCTTTGGGGACGCCGACGTGGCGCGGCTGCTCTCTGACGCGTCCATCGTGAGGAACCGCGCAAAGATACTCTCTGCCATCAACAACGCGCGGCGCCTCCTCGAGGTGCGCCGCGAGTTCGGCACCTTTGCCAGGTACCTGTGGCAGTTTGCGGGCCCCCTGCGGCGGCCCGGCCGCGCCTCCTCGTCACCAGAGTCCGAGGCGATGGCACGCGACATGAGGTCCCGCGGCTTTACGTTCGTCGGGCCGCTTGTCTGCTACTCGCTGATGCAGGCGGTCGGGATGATCGACGACCACGAGCCGGGGTGCCGCGTCCGGGGAACACTTTAAACCGGATCCCCCGGGGGTCCGCCCGGGATGTCCGGGACGTTTGCCACCTCGATATCGTGCATCGACGGCCGCGTGCAGGAGCCGCTCATGACCTGGATAAGGGAGCGGTACGGCGTGGACCACGTGGACGTCATATCGGAGCCCGGGGTCGACGGGCTCATCGGCGGCGCCGAGGCGGCGTTGCGCGCAAAGGCCGAGATATCCGTCCGGGCCCACTCCTCAAGGGGGATAGTGGTCTCGGGGCACCACGACTGCGCGGCAAACCCGGCGTCCGAGGGGGAGCACCTTGAGATGATCCGCAGGGCCGTATCCACGGTCTCGTCGTGGAACCTGGGGCCCGAGGTGGCCGGCGCCTGGGTGGACGGCTCGTGGGGCGTGACACCCGTCAGTTGATGCCGAGGCGTCTGTCCGGCGTCGCGGGCCCCGGGATACTCTTCGCGTGCACGGCAATCGGCGTCTCGCACCTGGTCCAGTCGACCCGGGCCGGCGCCGACTATGGGCTGATGATGATAGGCTTCGTGGTGCTCGTATCCGTCCTCAAGTACCCCTTCTTCGAGTACGGCTCGAGGTACGCAAGCTCGACTGGCGCCAGCATCATAGACGGGTACATGCGCCTTGGCAGGCCCGCCCTCTGGATGTACCTTGCGCTAACCGCCGCCTCGATGTTCCTGGTGACGGGCGCCGTCGGGTTCGTCACCGCCGGGTTCTTTGAGAACCTCTTCGGGGTGGACCTTGGCGGGTGGACGCTCGTGCTGCTCTTCGGCTCGTGCATCGCGGTGCTCGCCGTCGGCAAGTACGCGGCGCTCGAGGGGCTCATAAAGGTCATCGGCGCCGTGCTGCTTGTCTCCACCGTGGCAGCGTTCCTGCTTGCCGTCTACAACGGGCCTGCCGAGCAGGCAGAGGGGTTCGTACCGGACGAGCTGTGGACTGCCTCCGGGATATTCTTCCTGCTGGCGCTGATGGGGTGGATGCCGACTGCCGTCGACCTGTCCGCCTGGAACAGCCTCTGGACGATCGAGCGCATAAAGCGGCTCGGGTCAAGGCCGCCGCTTGCCGACACGCTGCTCGAGTTCCGCCTGGCGTACGTGATAACGGGGGTGCTCGCCGCCATGTTCGTCGTGCTCGGCGCCCTCGTCATATACGGGACCGGCGAGGAGCTCCCAAACGGCTCCTCGGCGTTCGCCCACAGCGTCGTGACGCTCTATACTGACACCATCGGCGAGTGGAGCTATCTCCTGATAGCGGCGTCTGCGTTCAGCATCATGTTCGGGACGGTCATCGCGGTGCTTGACGGGTACTCGAGGTCGCTACGCAGGACCGTCGAGCTGGCCCTCTCAAGGGAGGGGCTCGGCAGGCTCTACACCGTCCTCCTCTTTGTCGTCTCAGGCGGGGCAGTCATCGTCGTGACGCAGTTCCAGAGCGATCTCAAGGCGCTCGTCGACTTTGCCACGGTCGCCTCGTTCGTCATAGCCCCCGTCATCGGGGTCCTCAACCTCCGGCTGGTGACGGGCGGGCGCATCCCCGCAGAGGACGCCCCGTCAGCCCCGCTGGTCTGGCTCAGCGTGGCCGGGATCGTCTTCCTTGCCGGGTTCGCGGCAGTCTTCGTGCTGGTCCAGGGCGGGATCCTCCAAGGTTTTTAAATGAGGCTGGCGGGGGGCCGCCGTGAAGATCCCCCCCAGGACCAAGAAGGGCCTCAACAACCAGGTGCTGCTAGAGGCGGCCGCGTCAAGCTCGTACCTTGGCACCGCCTCGTGGTGCGAGACGGCCGGATACCCGGGGGCGGCCACCTACTTTTACGCCCAGTCCGCAGAGGAGCGCGACCACATGCTAAAGGTGGTAAGGTACCTTAACAGCATGGGCTCGACCGCCGTGATACCGGCCGTGCCGGCCCCGTCCTATTCCCACAAGTCGCTCGAGGGCGCCCTAAAGGCGTCGCTGCGCGGCGAGCAGCAGGTCACCCGCGCGATACACGCGCTCTTGGAGACGGCCCAGGCCGAAAAGGACCACTCGACGGCAGTCTTTCTGGAGTGGTTCGTCACCGAGCAGGTGCAGGAGGAGACAAAGTTCGAGGCCGTCCTGCAGAGGTTCGACGTGCTGGGCAGGGACAGGCTCGCCGTCGCCGAGATAGACAGGGAGCTTGGCGCCTCGGCGCCGCAGCCGGGCGAGTAGCCTCCTAGCCCCTGGATCCGTCGTGCTCCCTTCCGATGTGGACCGCCAGGCTGATCACGTCCGGGCCGTACTCTTTGCCGCATATATCGCACCGAAAGCTGTACGCCACCGGGCGCCGTCCCCCGATCTCCGTATTAATTCCTGCCGCCGGATCCCTCACCCGTACACTATGCAGTGCTCGCACTCGCACCCGTCCTGCGTGCCGGCCTTTCTGAGGCACCTCGCGTGCTGGCCCGCCTGGCACTGGACGCAGACCTCGTCGATGTTGTCGACGGACGTGTACTTTTTGGACCTGTCAAACCCGAAACCCCCGTCGCTTGGGCCCACCATGCGGGGGCTCCCCCCGCGGCCCGTATTTACTCCTTGTCCCTGTCCCACATGTGCATCGTGCCGCGCAGCATGAACGCCCCGACGGCGATCGCGGCGATCCCCGCCGCTATGAACCGGATGGCCCCCGGCACGGCCCGCATGAGCCCCATCGTGATCCCGCGGATCCTGCCCGATATAACCCTGCGTGCGATGGTTCAATAGTGGCCGCGCCGGGCCGCGCGGCAGTGTCAAAGATAAAGCAGGTGGCCGCCTGGGTGGCGATAATAGGCGGGGGCATCGGGTTCTTCTTCTTCTCCCAGTACCTTGCCGAGGTAATGAGGTGAGCCCCGTGGACGGCGAGGCGGCCCGGCTGGTCTGGTCGCACCGCCTCTGCTTCGTCGCCACCGCCTCCCGCGGCGGCGTCCCGAACGTCTCCCCCAAGGGGACGCTCGTGCCGCTTGACGGCTCGACGCTGGCCTTTGCCGAGATCCGGTCCCCCGACACCGTCCGCAACATACTGGAGAACCCGCGCGTCGAGATAAGCGTCGTGGATCCGGCATCAAGGCGCGGGTACCTCTTCACCGGGACAGCCTCCGTGGTCGATGACCCGGGCCTCGTATCCCTGTACCGCGCGGCCGGCGTCAGGAGCCGCGTGCGCCGCGTCGTCCTCGTCGACGTCGAGTCCGCAGAGCCGGTGCTCTCCCCGCTGTACGACCTCGGCATGACAGAGGAGCAGGTGAGGGCGCGGGCCGCCTCACCTGGATAGCTTGCGCCTAGTCTCCTCGTGGCTTGCGCGCTCTTTCTCGAGCTCCTCCCTTGCCCTTGCAAGGTCGGATCTCAGCGACGCGGCAAGGGCGCTTGCCGCCTCCACCACGCCCCTTGCCGGCGCCTCTGGCGCCGCCGCGTCGGCGGCCGCGCGGGCGCGCCCCTCGGCCTCCTTTATCCCCTCCTCCATCCGGGCGCGCCTCGATGTGAGCGCCGCAAGCTCGGACCTCTCGGCCGCAAGGTCCCTCTCGCACCTTGCGCGCTCCATCCTGATCTTTTTCATCCCCTCCTCCGCCGCCTCCATGTCCGCCCTGGACGTGGAAGGCGCCTTTGGATCCTCCCTGGCCCTCTGGCCCGCCCTCGCTATGCTCAGCGTGGTGGCGTCAAGCTCTAGCCTCTTCTGGTTGAGCTCCCTCTTTGTGGCCATCAGCGTGGCGACAGTCTCCCTGTACTCCTCCTTTACCATCTCTATCTTCTGGCGCAGCCCGTCAAGCTCCTCCCGCAGCGCGTCGGACCCGTCCGCGCCGTGGTCCCCCGCCTGATCCGCAGCTTGGTCCCCCGCATGGCCCCCCGCATGATCCCCCGCGTGATCCGCCGCATCCGCGGCGGCATCGCCGCCCCTGCCGCGCCTTGAAAAGAGGCCCGTCACTCCCCCCTCTGCCTCCTTATCTTGTAGAACCCGGCGCCGCCGGCGACGGCGCCGCCTGCCAGCGCCGCTATCCCCATCCCCTCGGACGTGCCGTACACCGTGGGCGCCAGGAAGAATAGCAGGGCGCCTAGTATCACGAGGGCGAACCCGCCTCCCCTCTTGTTGTGCTCCCCGTGCACCATCAGAGGTGCCTCTCTATCATCGAGGCGACCCTGCCTGTCCCCATGTCCTCTATGAACGGCCCGAGCTTGGGGCCCCTCGGCCTTCCAAGTATCACCTGGTAGATGAGCCTGAAGAGGTCGCGCGGCGCCATCCCGTTGGCCCTTGCGGCCTCGTATATCATGCCTTGTATGTCGCCGGCGCCGCCCCTGAGGGCGGCGGCCACGTCCGTGAGCGCCTCCCTCCCGGCATCGTCGACCTCGACCTCGGCGTGCCCGCGCCCGCCGAACTCGTCGGCGAACCTGCCTGCCATCTCGACCAGGCGCCCCACGTCGTCGCCCTCCCGTATCATCCCGTACTCTGCAAGCTTTGCCGCGACCCTCTCCGCCCTGTCCTCCCTGTATATGGAGCAGAGCTCGGCGACGACAGCATAGTCGGCGTGGGGGGCCGGGGCGCCAGGCGGGCTGAGCAGGTTGGCGTACTCGTAGAGCCCCCTTGATCTTGCGTCCCTTGCGCCGTTGCCGGTCCCCCCGCCCCCAAAGTACGACCTCTCAAGGCCCGCGTACTCGTTTACCAGCTCCGGTATGTCCGAGAACCCAACCTCCCTCGCGCCGCCTATCCTCTTGTAGAGGAGCAGCAGCAGCGACTGCGGCGTGCCGAACTCGAGCCACCTCTGCGCCGTTATGACGTTGCCGGCCGACTTTGAGATCTTCTTGCCCCCCTCGTCAAGCAGCATCTCGTACTTTACATGGTACGGGTGCGGGTGCCCGAGCACCTGCCCCGATATCCGGTCGTTTGACCTTACCGACTCCATGATGTCCTTGCCGTACGCCTCGAACCTCACGTCAAAGGCGGCCCACCTGGCTGCAAACTCGGCCTTCCACGCGAGCTTGCCGTCGTCCCTCGAGACGTCCGCCTCCCCCTCGTGGCCGCACCCGGGGACGTCCCTGCCGCCCACCCTGGCGTCCCTGCAGGCGTACCCGACCCTGCCGCCGCGGTACCAGAGCGGCACGGTCGTGTATATCCGGCCGCAGCCGCCGCATATGGCAAAGTACGGGAGGACCGACTCGTACTTTGTCTGCCCCGTCGTCTCGGAGATTATCCGGCCCACCTCGCCGGCCCTCGAGAGTATCCTGTCCGCCTGCTCCCTGAAGAGCCCCGCCCCGTACGAGCTGCCCGCCCTCCTGTGGTCGTACCTGACGCCGAGCATGTCAAGCCCCTCTAGGAGCGCCGCGCTCATGTGCTCGCCGAACGACCCGTGGCACCCGTCCGGATCCGGTATCCGCGAGACCGGCCTTGCTATCTCGTCCTCGAGCGACGCCGGCATGCCGGCCGGCACCTTCCTGAGCCCGTCAAGGTCGTCCGAGTATGCTATCAGCTCAGAGCCGTATCCGGCGTCCTGCAGGGCGAGCGCCACCCCGTATGCGCGCACCGCGTCCCCGATGCTCCCGACGTGCGGGATGCCCGACGCCCCGAGCCCGCTCTCGACCCTCATCATAGAGGTGTCCCTGCCAAGGTCCCCCTCCCGCGCCACCATCTCGCTTGCGAGCTTGTCGATCCACGTGCCGCGCCCGATGATCGCCATCCCTAGATCTCCCTTGCCATGTACGGCCCATATAACGAATACCCGAGCTTCCGGTAGTAGATCCTCGTGCCGACGGCGCTCAGCACCAGCATCCTGCGCGCGCCCATCCCCGACGCTACCGACTCGGCCTCGCGCACGAGCCTCCTGCCGAGCCCGGCGTGCTGCACCTCGGCCCCGCCGCGCTCGCCCACGGGGACCGGCCTTCCGTACGCGCGCAGCTCCCTGATGACGCAGGCGCCAGCCATCTCCGGCCTGTGGGCGCGCGGCCCCGGGCGCCGCATGCGCAGGAACGCGTGTATCCTTCCCTCCCCGTCCTCGAAGGAGAGGAACACCTCCTTCCCGCCGGACGCCTCATAGTCGGTCCTCCGGAGCTCCACGCCGGCCCTGCCGCCGGGGCCCGGCTCCCTGCACCGTATGCACCTGCACCTCGTCCCGTTCCTCCTCATCCTCTCGTGGACCAGCATGCGGAGGTTGCCGTGGCTCGGCCCCGCCGCTATCTCGCCCGGCGTTATCTCGCGCTGTATCCTCATTATCCGGGCCCACGGCGGGACGCGCGCCTTTGCCTCCGATATGACAGAGACTGCCTCCTCGTCCGTGTACGGGCGGTACCCGCCCGCCGCGTACTGCTCGTAGAGCGGGGTGCCCCTGACCACCAGGGCCGGGTATATCTTCAGCATGTCGGGGCGGAGGGCAGGATCCTCGAACAGCCTCGCGAGGTCCTCGACATCCTCGGCGGGCGTCATGGTGGGCAGCCCCGGCATCATGTGGGCGCATATCTTGTATCCTGCGTCCCGTGCCGCCTGGAACGCGTCAAGCACGTCCTGGTACGTGTGCCCCCTGTTGGTCGCCCGGTAGACGCGCTCCCGCAGCGACTGCACCCCTATCTCCACCCTGGTCGCCCCGTACCTGAGCATCATGTCGACGTGCTCCTGCCTGCAATAGTCCGGCTTTGTCTCGATGGTGAGGCCCACGCTCCTTGACGCGGCCGACTCGTTGGCCGCCTGGGCCCCCTCGAGTGATCCGGACGCGCGCCCGTTGAGCGCCTCGTAGCACGACCTTATGAAGCGCTCCTGGTATTCGGCCGGCATGAACAGGAACGTCCCGCCCACTATGACGAGCTCCGTCTTTGACGTGTCGTGGCCGAACGCGACGAGCCTCTGCAGCTTTGATGTGATCTGTGGCACCGGATCAAACCCGCTCCCCGCCGCGCTCAGCGCCGGCGGCTCCCTGCCGGTATAGCTGTTAGGCGAGTTGTACTCCGGGCCGCCGGGGCAGTACGTGCACCTGCCGTGCGGGCACGCGTACGGCTTTGGCATCAGCGCGATGACCGCCACCCCCGAGGCCGTCTTTGCCGGCTTTTTCAGCAGTATCGACTTGAGCCTGTGGTACCCCTGGCCCGCCGCGGCCGAGAGTATCTCGTGGTTGGCCGGGATCCTCGGCAGCGAGTACTTTGCGCATATCCTGGCCGCCTCCCTCCGGGCGTCCTCCCTGCTCGGCTCCCCCATCGCGAGCAGGCCGCGGGTGATCTCGGCGCCTGTCTCTTATACACATCTCCGAGCCCACGAGACTAAGGCGAATCTCGTATGCCGTCTTCTGCTTGAAAAAAAAAA
>UYNY03000110.1 GCA_900620265.3 Nitrosopumilaceae archaeon
TCCTTCCAGAGTCGGGCTTGAACTCCGTCGCACGGAGCAACAGATACATGCACCGCCTCGTCTCGTCCATCTTTAGCTGCAGCGCCATGCCGCGGTGTTCCCGGTACCCCCTATTTAATCCGTTTGGCCCCGCTACGCCAGCTCCTCGATCTTTGGCCTTTCGAGTATGGCAGGATCATTCAACTTTTCCACGCGGACGGACGCGTCGTGCGAGAACGAGCCGCCTACCCCTCACTCAAGGGAGGGGGTGCTGAAGGCGAGTGCGTGAGCCCTCATGCTCTCAAACTGGTCGCGGTTGCGCGTCATTATGGTGGTCCCGGAGTTGGCCAGCCTCTCGAATATGACGCGCGTTGCCTGTTCCCACGACCCGTGAGAATATCTCATCCATACGAACCACGTGACAGTCTTCCCGTAGGTTTTACATCCAGTCATCGCGGACGAGGTGTGCGTGTCGGGCACGGTAGCACGGAGGACTGGGGGTTATTGAGCATCCATGCGCATGTGACTATGGCGAGTTTGAGCGTAAATTACACGCATATGTATATAGAGGACGGCAAACTCATGACGGGTTATGAGGAAAGCGTCCGGCAAGAAAATAGGGGCAATGGAGCCACATAGAACGCCGCTCAGCATTATCACGTTTACCGCCATACTGATAGCAGTCCCGTGCTCATATGGGCTTGAGATCGACCCTTCCGGAAACATCGAATATACCGACCTGCCGCAGGAGATCAGGATATCAAGCCCCACCAATCTTCCTGCCGGGACAGAGGTTACCGTCCACATCGCAGGCCCGCAGGAATTTGCAGAATCCCGCGTCGCGAACATCGAAGACGGCAGGTTTGAGGCGGTCATAACGGCGGACACGGACTGGCCGGTCGGCCAATACGAGGTCAGGGTAAGGGGGGAGAGGCTGCATATTGAAAGTTTCAGAATATGGAGCCTTGAGACCCCGGGCGCGAATACGGCGGGGCCAGATCCCGGACAGCTGGACGAGATCACGGCAGGCGGGACCCCGCCCGTCGATCCGGCCAGGGATCCCGTGCAAGATCCTATACGGGGCCCGGATACATCGAGGACGGGGCAGCCTAGCGCGCCCCCAGACATCCTTGATTATACATACATGGGTCTCATATTTGTTATGGTAGTTGCGGCAATACCTGCCGTGATAGCAGTGAAAATAATCAAAAGAATACATAATAATAAAAAATACAACATATGCAACAAATGCGGCATGCCGGCCAATCCAAAAAACGGCGATAGTATCAGATTCAGAATCATGAATTATAGAGTCACCAATAATTATAAACGGCCCAGGGCGCTTAACGAGAACATGTCAATACTATTGCATCACAAATGCCTTGCAAATGACATATGGAAGGTGGATGACTACGTAAGAGAGACACAAAATTATTTGTATACAGAGGTATACAGCAGGCCGTCTGAAAAGAACCTAATGTACAGGACGGGGATAGGCATGGATGGTAACTGGTATGTACGCGACACATATTTTGATCGCAATGGCGTTAAAAAGTACGACAAAGGACTGGACAACGTTATTCGCAGGGTGAGAACAGGGGACATCGTACTTGTAAGGTTCAAGTATGGCGACCACCTGTCCAACCCCGTGGCTCTTCCAATGGATAGTCCAATCCTGACACAATACGTAAACGATGCAAAATACAAGGAAGCAAGGAAGGTGGCATACACCCAGCATGAGGAAGAGCTGGAGGAATTAGGGAGAATCAGCAGGAAAGACAAGTCAATGTTTCCCGTCTGGAATGCATACATGCGCCTCGTGTTTAACCTGATGATAACCATACCCATAGACGATTATAAGCCAAGCAATGGCATGCCGTATAGCTGAACACGGTGATTAGTCATCCCCCAATGCAGCCAAAACCGTCTGATTCCAAGCCGGATAATCGGGGATCACGCACCCCCGTGCCTCCAACGCCTGCAGGGACGCAGGCGCGGATGACGGCACGGGTGCCGGGTCAGTAGTACTGGTGCATCTGCCTCTGCTCAAGCCCCTCCTGCTCAAAGTGGTTGTGGGCCTTGCCGCCGTCGCGGTGGGCGTGCACGGTGCCGTCTATGTGGCAGTGGGTGTTGTCTATGAGGTCCTTCATGAAGACGTCGTCTATCCTCAGTATCATGTTGACCGCCTCCACGGACGACTTTAGGACCTGGCGCTTTACGTCGGAGGCCTCGATTATCCCGGATCCCGACATGTCGGCGACCCTGCGCGAGTCCGAGTCTATCCCGTACCACCCAGACCCGTCGGCGGCGTACCTGGAGCGGAGCTCCGACACGGTGTCGATCTCGTCCATCCCGACGTTCCTTGCCAGCGTCAGGGCGATGCGCTCGAGGCAGTCGGCCATCCGCTGGACGGCCACCTGCTCCCTGCCGGCGACCCCGGCGGCCCAGTCGCGGAGCTTGCCGGAGATGGACGCCTCGGCGGCCCCGCCCCCGTACACCACCACCGGGTTCTCGATAAAGTTGCGCAGCGCGTAAAAGACGTTGAGCGCGTTGCGGTGGAACTCGTCAAGATAGCGCTTTGAGTTGGCCCGGAGCAGCAGGGTCACGGAGCGCGGCCGCCCCCCGGCCTCCACGAAGACCATCCTGTCCTCCCCCACCGTCCTCTCGTAGATCCGGGCGGCGGTACCGAGCTCCCCCGCCGATATGTCCCCCACGTCCTCGCACGTCCGGGCGCCCGTGGCCTTTTCAAGCCACCAGAGGTCGTTGTATTTGACGCGGCGCATCGATATTATCCCCCTGCCGGCGAGCCTCTCCTGTGCCAGCTCGCTCACGCCCTTTCTTGATATTACCACGGTCGCCCCCGACTCTGCCACCCTGTCGACGAGGGCGAGGACGTCGGCCTGCTCCTGGTCGGCGAACCTTGCCATCTGGCCCGCGGCCGATATCTCGATCTCCGACTCTGTCTTTGTCCTGGATCTCTCGAGCGCCTCGTTCACAAGCAGGATCCGCGGGTTCTCTATCCGGCGCGGCATGGCGGGGCTGTCTATTGTCTTGTCTATCACCGTCCCCCTCACCAGCTCCGTCTGCTCTATGCTGCCCTCCTTCTCCTCTATCTTGATGTCGTCCACCCGGACCCTGCCGGACCCGGGATCCGTCACGCAGAGGACCGCCTCGATCGCCATCCCGACTACGTCCATCCCGTCCATCTGCAGCTCGTGCATCGCCTTGCCCCTCAGGCACGTCGCTGCCAGGTCCCGCATGACGGACTCGTCGGCCCTGTCGGCCGCCTCCTCGATCGAGCCGAGTATTCCAAGGGCCCGGTCCAGCCCCATCTCGTAGCCGCGGACGATGGTGGCAGGCGGGATCCCCGCCCGGATCATCTCCTCGGCCTGCCCCAGCATCTCTCCTATCAGGATCGCCGCGGTCGCGGTCCCGTCCCCGACGTGGGTGTCCACGGCGTTGACCGCCTCGATCACCGCCTTTGCGGCCGGGTGCGTGGTGTCGATCTTCCTCAGGAACGCGCCCCCGTGCCCAGTTAGCGTGTCCTCGCCCAGTATGTCGATGTACATCTTTTCCATCCCGCGCGGCCCCAGCGACGTCCTGACCACGTCGGTGACGAGCCTTCCGGACATCAGGTTGTACCTGCGCGCGTCGTCCCCCACCCGGGAGATGTCCTCGTTCAAGAGCTCCGGATATCTCACGCCTCATGACACCTCCCAGTACATTAAAAGCTATTCTACGGCGATCACGCCGCCTCCCTTGCCGGCGGATCGCCCGGCCCGGGGGAGCCCTCCCCGGCGCCGGACATCAGGCCGGACCCCTCCTTGAAGTGCTTGAGGTCCTCGCCCGCAATCACGTCCTCCTCCGGCGGGACATAGTCGCGCACGTCGTGGCGCGCCTTGCCCGGGTACCTGCCCTGGGTCGCAAGGGCGACAGCTATGAAGACCACGAACGACACGGCGGGCGGGATCATCGTGTCAAGCCCGACGTACTCCTCGGGCATCACGAAGAAGAGGACGAACCGCAGGACGGAGCCGACCAGCAGCGAGGCGATGGCCGCCGGCATGTTGGCCTTCTTCCAGAACAGCCCGAACGTCAGCGGTGCAAAGGCGCCGGCGAACATGATGTCAAATGCGAGCACTAGATAGACGCCCGGCGCGGGGACAAAGTACCCTATGATGGTACCCACCACCATCATCGGGATTATCACGAGGCGGGTCGCCACCAGCAGCCTCTGGTCGCTCCAGCTGGGCTTGCCCATCCACCTCCTCCGGATTATCCTCTGGACCATGTTCCTCGATATGACGCTGGATATGGCAAGCAGCCCGCCGCTGGCAGTCGACATGGACGCCCCTATCACCCCCATCAGTATGGAGGCCCCGATGGCGAACGGCATGACCTCGGTCGCCAGGAGGGGCATGGCAAGGTCCGGCACCGTGTCAGACGGCAGGTAGTGGAACGCCACGATCCCCAGCATGCTGGTGGGCACCACCGTGAACAGGGTGAGGGCCCCGCCCATGAGGGAGCTGCGCCGGGCCGTCTTGGGGTTGCGGGCCGAGAAGACCCGCTCCATAAAGTCCAGGGCGATGACGTCGCCGAGCCCAAGGGCCAGGATCGCACCCCAGTTGATCAGGGCCCCGTTGGCCACGTCAAAGAGGCCCGACAGGTCGAGGTACTCGGGCGGGGCGCTGCTGTATATGACGTCCCAGGGCACGTCGGCGTACCCGCCGGCGAAGAAGAGGAAGCCGGCCCAGAAGGACCCGATGGCAAGGTACACCTGGAAGAGGTTGGTGTACGCGGAGGCGAACAGGCCCCCGGCCGCCGTGTACGCGACCACGACCAGCGCGGAGAACAGTATGCCGTAGAGGTAGTCGATCCCGAAGACGACCTCCAGTATGAAGCCGCTGGCGGCAAGGTTCCCGGCTACCAGTATGAGGAAGCTGATTATCATCAGCACGCCGGAGATCCCCTCGGCCCCGTTGCCGAACCTCCTAAAGTAAAAGTCTGGCAGCGTGATCATCGACATCTTGTTGAGGGGCTTTGCATAGAACGCGGCCACCACCAGCAGGCAGACGCCGAGCCCGATCGGTATGACCGCGCCGGCCCAGAACCCGAACTCGAATACCAGCGCGATGTTCCCGAGCGACGAGTTGCCGTCGACGGCCTGGGCCGCCAGCATGGTCCCCACCATCGCGAGCGGCAGGCTCTTGCCCGCGACTATCAGCCTCTTGCCGCTGTGCCGGACCAGCCTGCCGGCCAGCACGCCGACCGTTAGAGTAAGTGCAATAAAGGCTATAATCGCGATGCCGAAGCCGTCGATCTCCGCCATTGCCTGTTAAGAATGGCGTAAAAATTATTTAAGTTTTGAAAATTCGCGGTAAAGTACGTTTTAAGAGCGGATAACAATGCGTATAATACACTTGGGCTGGAAATGACGCCAAAATCACGTCCCCGCGGCAATAGTCGGATTGCCTGCCGCTCCGTCGCCGCGCGCGGCGGCCGTGCGCGCGGCGGGCACCGCGGGTTGGTTTATTTGCCGCGGGGGGCCGTGAACCGACATGGACAAGCAGTACGCGCTGGCGGTGCTTCTGGTCATGCTGGGCGTGGGACTCGCCATATCGGACGACGGCCCGTTCATGGTGGGGCTCGGCGTGGGGGTCGCCATAATGGGATCGGTGTGGGTGGCGCTGAGGCTGGCAAGGGAGATGAGGAGGGGGTGACCCGGGACGTGATAAGCCCGGGCAGGCCGGTCAGGGACATCGGGGCGGGGCCGGGCGCCTCGGTCGACGGGATAGTGAGGGCCATGTCAGAGTCGGGGGGCTTTGGCTCCGTTGACCTTGCCGACGGCGTGCGGATACTTGAAGGGATGATCCGGGACGAGGAGTGCCTGCGGTTCGTCTCGTTCGTGGGGGCGGTCGTCTCGACGGGGCTGCGCGGGGTGATACGGGACATGTTATCCAGGGGGTGGTTCGACGTGGCAATGACGACGTG
>UYNY03000111.1 GCA_900620265.3 Nitrosopumilaceae archaeon
CTCTGCCTTGTACGCCCTCCTGAACTCCTCCTTGTCCAACTGGTGCATGCCGTTACACGGGAGGCGCGATCAATAACTGTTATGGACGATTGGATCTAGTTCAGAAACTTTTGCACGTAACTATACAACAAGGAGGATCGCGAGAAACTGGTCAATATATTTACAGAAAAATTTCTCTCGCACAGCTATCCGATTGACAGTATCATCTTACAAGAAATTGGAATCAATCTAGATGAAATCAGCAGTGAACACGAACGTCTGGTCTATGAGCTTGTGGAATACTGTGAGGCATCATGTACTGCGGCATATGAAAAAAATACAAAAAACCACGGTAAAACATTGATGTTTATAACTTCAGATGTCCAATCTATATTAATGGGTAGTAGAATAGAATACGAGAATATCTGATCTTTGTGTACCACAGATATAACTGCTATATGATCATCCAGATTACAACGTCAACAAAATCAAAGGTTCGTGTGGGATCAGGCATCAACTGGCAGATAACACTTCTGTGAACCGCCCTCGCCGTCATTCCACCAGTATAAAACTCGCATCCAGCTGATGATCATGGCAAATACAGACATGAAAGATTTGACAATTAAGGATGTTTGTGGCCGACGCCTCATCCACAAAGACACCGGTGTTGGCGATGTCTGGAGACGCTCGAACGTGGGCGACTTTTTGTGCGGGTTCTTCGTCGGCGAGATGGTCGGGTCCGCGCTCAGCGCCTTCCAGGTGTTCCACAAGCGCGAGCCGACCGCCGATGAGCACATGGAGATCGTCAAGATCGTCGAGGGGTACTCGGGGCAGATACGCGAGTTCTTTGCAAGGTTCAACGGCTGACACGCGGGATCGCCCCAGAAAGCGTTAATATACGCGGCCGCCCGGATCAGGCCATGCTGTCTGCACGGGCCGAGCGCTGCGGGGCCGCGAGGGATCTTGCGCTGCTTGGAGACAGGATGCGGGATCCCGGGACTGTGGATATCACGGGGGAGATACTCGAGAAGGCGCTCGGGATCATGGAGGGGCACAGGATCCGCATGCGGGGGCGCGGCGACACGGATCTTGACGACGTGCGCGGGTGCGATGAGGCCATAAGCCAGGACGAGGACGTCTATTCAGAGGCGCTCCGGCTTGCCGAGATAATGGGAAAGCGCGGGTTTGCCGAGCACATGGAGCGCATATGCCACAAGGCGTCACTCCTGCTTGTCGGCGGACGCGCCGCTCTGGAGCGCAAGGCGGCTCTGTTCAACGAGGGCGGGCGCCACGCAGAGGCGGAGGACCTGCTTGTAAGATCACTCAGGCTGAGGACGTCAAAGAGCGCGCTGGACCAGATGGGGGTGGCCCTGGAGGGGCAGGGCAAGGACGGCGGCACGGAGGCTGCCTACAGGACGTTCATGGACATAGAATTCCGGGATCACGCCGCCCTGTATGCCGAAGCAGTCTCAAGTTACGAGCGCGGCAGGTACCACCTGGCGGCGGGCGGGTTCAGCGGCCTCCTGGATGCAGGGGTATCGGACGGCATCCCGGCCCGGAGCGAGATCCTGCTGCGCAAGGGGGCGGCACTCTCCCACATGGGCGATCACGCCGGCGCGCTCAAGTGCCTCGAGGAGGCAGGCCGGCTTGATCCCGGCGGCGCGGATGCGGATTACCTCAAGGCGCGGTCGCTTCACCGCCTCGGGGATCACGCGGGGGCGGCGGCCTGCTATGAAAGGGCGGCCAGGTCCGGCAGGTTTGCGGACGCCGGGCGCCTGCACGAGGAGATGCTGGGGGCCTCTGAACGCGTGCCGGATCGCGTGCTGGTGCTGGCCTCGGCGGCGCGCGCGTGCGGGAAGTTTTCCGGAATGCCGTGGCTCCAGTATTCCGTCTACCTGGCACAGGAGGAGACCGGGCTGCGGGCGTATGACTTTGGGCGCTCAGGACCCGGCCCGTATTCCACGGATCTTGCGGCCGATGCCGCGCTGTTTACTAACATCATAGCGGCCGATGTCCGGGGCGTCTCGCACGCGCGCAGGTACTCGCTTACGCGGGACGGGGGCGCGCGCCTCGGTGCTCGGCGCACCGCCGAGCTGGACGGGCTTGCCGGGTGTATCGGGACGTATGCGGGAATGGATGCCGCCGACGTCCTGGACGAGGCGCATTCGCGGCTTCCGGGACACCCCGGCCCCGAGGCCATACTGGACGATCTCGACACGATATCGTACGGGGATCTGCAGGCGCACCACGATGCGGAGGACGAGGCGTCGCATGTCGTACATGTCATATCCGGGATGGATCCGGGGATCTCCCCGGCGTCAAGGGGAGCGGTCCTCAACTTGTGCGGGAGAATATCTGCGGAATGCGCAGGGGTGTCCTCGCACACTGCCCCCATACGTGACCACGACGGGCTTGCAGACGCCCGGGCCCGCCTTGTGGAGTACGGGGGCCTGCTGGCGGGGTACTGTCGTGCGCGCGGCATAGCAGAGTACCCGGTTCTGGTCCACGGCGGCGGGCCATGATGGGCCCACGCATGCTTGAATTCTACAGGCTGCTGCTTGATACCAACGCACTGGCATATCTTCTGGGCTCCTACGCGTGGGCTCTGGATGGGATCCGGGTGGACATACGGCACAAGTACACAGGCAGGACTGCCGACTATCTTAGGCCGTACGCGGCAACGGTGAGGGTGGTTATTACAAGAACGGTAAAGGAGGAAATGGATCGCGTATTGCGGCGCAAGTTTCTCGGCGCTCACGAGGCGGCGGGTGTCGTACCGACCGCATGGCACAGCGCAAGGGACGCCCTTTACGAGGAATTCACGCGTGCCTACGGCGGCACCATCCAGCCGGATCTCTACGGGAGGATGGCCGACGTAGACGCCGTGTACGAGACCGCAAGGGCCGAGTACCCGGATCTGGTCCGCAGGTGGTATGACAACAAGATCAAGTCGTCCCAGAGGCCGGTGATGCCGCCTCCGCTGGCCGACAGGATCATCCTGTCCACGGCGGCGGGCATTGCGGATATGGCCGGGCCCGGCCGCCATGCGGCCCCCCTCACCTTTGACAGCGACTTTACCTATTTTGCCGATATCATACGGGAGAGGCTCGGCGTCCACATAGTCAGCCTGC
>UYNY03000112.1 GCA_900620265.3 Nitrosopumilaceae archaeon
CCGCCAGGCGATGACGTGTGGGCGTTGTCGTATGCGGCAAGGCGGCCGCGGAGGGCTGCCATCTCGGCGGCCATCTCTGCCACGATCTCGTGCAGCTTTGCATTGTCCCTTTCCAGCCGGCCCCTGACGTCCTCGTACTCGGCCCTGATCTTGGCGTTCTCCTTCCTCAGCAGGCGTATCTCCCTGCTCTGGGCCGCCAGCCTCTCCCCCATGGCTGCCTCCTCGGACGCCCCCATGGGAGGCCTCCGGGGGCGGCCTAAATAGATCCGGGTGATCAGCTAGGATCCACCCCGTGCTTAACGTGAACTCATACGCGCGGCCAGTGACTTAGGTTATTATACCGAGGCTGCGGCGGGCCCCCGTGAAGACAGAGTACGAGGAGTTCGAGTCCGTCGAGGACGTGTTCATGTACATGGCCGCCGCGTCGGTCCCAATGAAGAACACGATGCCCGTCCACTCGTACAAGGGGTACGTCTGCGCCCTGGTTCCGCTCAGCCCCACCACCGGCGAGTCGTACCTGATGATCTACTCGAGGGGCTCGCTTGATCCGGGCATCTACGAGTTTGACGTCTCTGAGAGGTCCTACAAAAAGGTCGAAAAGATGGAGCGGGCCGACAAGTTCTACTTTGTCTCGCTCACCCCGAGGCGCAACACCATCGCGGACTCTGCCATATCGGGCCTATAGCTTCTTTGCCTCTATCCTGGGGGCCGAGACCGACCTTGCCCTGGCGTACTTTTCGACTATCTCGTCGGGCATCCTGCCGTTGAAGAGGTCCTTGCAGAGCCCCCTGAGGTACCTCATTATGGCCCACGTGCCGGCCTTTAGGATCCCGTACATGAAGACCTTCATGGGCGGGCCGTACGTCTTGTTCCGCAGTATTATCGGTATGATGTCGTTGATGACCCGCAGGTTGTTCTCCCAGCACTTCCAGAAGAGGGTGAACTGGGCCTCGTTGAGGTTCCCAAAGTGCATCGAGTTCTTCTCGCTAAAGTCCTGGTAGAGGAGCGGGGCGACCAGCCCCCTAAAGTCCATCGACCTAAAGTCTGACATCATGTCGATCGTATACCTGATGTCGTCGGGCGTCTCGTCGGGCCACCCGATTATTATGGTGGCCGCCGGGAACCAGTGGTTCTCATTCAGTATGCGCGCCCCCTCCCGGACGACGCTGCCCCACTCGTCGGCCGAGAACGGCTTTGTCTTGACGCCGAGGTGCTTTTTGACCATCGGCGGCGAGACCGTCTCGATGCCCAGGTTCGTGGCAAGCCACCTGCCCGTCTCGTCCTGCCTGTTTATCCTGGATATGTCGGCCATCAGGTCCGGGTCGGCCGCCACGGCCGAGAACGTCATGTGGGTCGTGCCGATGAAGTTGGCCCCGAGCCCCTTTAGCCCCTTCCAGAGGCCCGTTATGGCGTCCCTGTTGGGGATAAAGTCCCTGTTGTCGCACCCGTACAGCAGCATCTCGTCCGAGTGCAGCCACACCGAGTCGAACCCATAGTCGAGGTTTATCTTGGCCTCCCTCTGCAGCCTCTCCAGCGGCAGGTCCTTCTTTGACCTCTTGTTCACGTCGCAAAAGTCGCACCCGCGCCCGCACCCGCGCATGGCCTCGATGAGCGAGTTTATCGTGGGGCCCTCTATCACCGGTATGTTCTCAAGGTTCCTCACAAAGCAGTGCATCATCTCGGGCGCGTCGCCGGACTCGAGGTCGCGGAATAGGTCGACTGCCAGCTCGTCTGCCTCGCCGACGACCACCGTGTCGATGCCGTGTATCCTCATCCTGTCCGACTTTGCAAGCTCCCACGCGCCGTTGCCGCCCACGACCACCTTGAAGTCGTACTTTTTCTTGAGCTGGATTATCTCGGCGCACATCCTCTTGAACTTCATGGCGACATACGAGAGCTTTTCGGGGGACATCGTCGTCGTGACCGGGGCCATCCCGAGCGGGTCCATCACGTTTATCCCGACCACCTTGGTGTCCGGCCCCACCGACTTTGAGAGCATCTCGGGGTGCGCCAGAAATACGTCCTCCCTGGCATAGCCGCCCTGGAGCAGCGAGCTCTCGACCCTCCGGAGGCCCACCTGGGCCACCTCGACGCGGCCCGTCGCCGGGTCCGTCTTTACCGACGGGCAGAAGACCCTGTCAAAGACCCACTCGGGGAGCACCTCGTACGGGCCGCACGCTATGAACCCGTAGAGAAAGTTGCCCCTGTAGTTCGTCATCAGGCTCCGGTCGGCCGTGAGCACTATCCGTCTTCCCGCCAACTTGGGCATCCGGCCCGATGATGGTATATATCGCTTGTCAAGCGCGGCGCGACTCGGCTGACAGGCGGCCCGATCCCGGCCATATCCGGGCCATATCCGTGGCCGAATTCATCAAAGGGGTTAAAAGCAAGCGGCCCCCTCCCGCCGTGGATGAGCCCGTACCTGCCCGCCCTGATCGCCGCGCTGGCACTGGCCGCGTCCGCCCCCCACGCCGACGGCCTCACCGTGGCCCTTGACCGGGACCCCTACACGTGGATAGACCGGGTCCTCATAACCGTCACCGCGCCCTCGCTGAACCTTGACGGCGGGGCGGTCGAGGAGATGGGGGAGGATACGCTCGAGATCTATACGCGGGAGGGCCGGATCAGCGGGTACGCGCTGCGGGAGACCGGTCCTGACACGGGCGTCTTTGCCGGCAGCGTCATGCTCACGGGGTTTGCCTATGACGCAAAGGGGACCGCCGTCACGCCGCGCGGCCCCTCGGGGACCGGCCCCGACGACGGCCTGCTGCCGGCCGGCGACGATGACGGGATCACCGTCTCCTACGAGGGCCCCGGCGGCGAGACGGCCGTCGCCGCCTCCTACATACGGTGGAACTTTGGCCAGGTCGAGTGGGTCGGCGCCCCGTACGCCGGCGGCGAGAGGGGGACCGTCCGGGTCACCGACCCCGACATGGACCTTGACCGCGGCGCGGCCGACAGCTTTGCAGTCACTGTCTCGTCCGGCGGGTCAGAGGTCGACGTCACGGTGACAGAGACGGCCGCATCGACGGGCGTCTTTGAGGGCGGCCTGGCGCTCCGGGGGATCGCGTCTGACGGCGACACCGTCACCGCCACGTACATGGACGCGACGCTCCCCCTGCCGTACCTGCGCGGGGACGAGACTGCCATCGAGGCCGGGACGATCCTGGGCGCCGAGGAGCCCGACGTCCGCATCTCCGGCGCGAGGATCCTCACCATAGGCGGCGCCGAGCTTGACGAGGTGCAGGTCGGCCAGCGGATCCGTGTGACCGCGGACATACACAACGGCGGCGCCTCGGACCTGCCGTTCGGGTACGTCGTCACCATACCCGGCGGCAGGGAGGGCGGGGACGCCGTGATGTGGATATCGGGCGCCGTGCCGGCGTCCGGGTCGCTTGACCCGTCCATCACGTGGACCGCCCAGGCGCCGGGCAGCTATGAGGCCGTCATAGATCTGCGGCCCTCAGTCTCCAGCAGGGAGGCGCTGCTGCCCCCCGTCAGGATCCCCTTTACGGTCGTGGCGCCAGAGCCCGTGCCGGGCCCCGTCCCGGATCCCGCCGCCGGCAGGGTCTCGATATCCGACGCCCGCGTGGCCGACACCTATGGCAACCCCGTCACGGGGGTGAACCCGGGGGAGATCGTCCAGCTTGCCGCCACGTTCAGGAACCTTGACTCCTCGTACCTGCCCGTGACCTACGTGGCAGAGGTCACCGGGGGCCCGGGCCCCGAGACAAAGTTTGCCAGCACCCAGCTTGCCCCCGGGTCGTCTGCCACGATGTCGATATCCTGGACGCCGGAGGCGGCCGGCACCTATGATATCCGGGTGCACGCCAGGCCGTCGGCGTCAAGCACCGAGGACCTTGCCCCCCCGGTAAGCTATTCGGTGCCGGTCGGCGGCGCCACGGGGGGCGGCGCGATCCCGTCCACCGAAAAGTCGTCCGCCAGCGCCCCCTCCGTGGACGGCGAGGCCCGGCCCGGCCAGGAGGTCGACATCACGGGCCGCGTCACCAACAACCAGGACAGGAGCCAGATGCAGGTCTACATCGTCCAGATAACCGACGGGGAGGGCACGGTGGTGCACATCTCGTGGGCGTCAGAGGACGTGGCGGCCGGCGGCGTCTTTGTCCCGTCGGTCCCCTGGGTGCCGCCGGGGCCCGGCACGTACACGGTGACCACGTTCGTCTGGTCGTCGTTATCGGGCAGCCCCGAGGCGCTCGCGCCCCCGAGCACGGCCACGATCACGGTCTCCTGACCCGCGGCCGTCCGGCCAGCCCGGATGACGCGCCCCTCCCATGCGACCCGCCCCCGTGCTGAAAAACCCGCGCCCCCTATCCCTGGTACCTGCGCCGCGGCCGCCGCGCCGCCCCCCTTGCTATGCTCGAGGCGATGGCGCCGGCAGCTATGCCGCCGTCAATGTTGACGACCGCCATGCCGAGCGGGCACCCCTGCAGCATCGAGGCGAGCGCCGCCACGCCGCCCCTTCCATACCCGTACCCGACGGAGACTGGCAGCCCCACCACCGGCACGTCCACCAGCGAGGCCACCAGCGTGGCGAGCGCCCCCTCCATGCCGGCGGCCGCGATGATGCAGCCGGCTCCCGCCGAGAGCGCCCCCCTTACCGCCGGAAAGACCCTCTGCATGCCGGCCACCCCCACGTCGTACGCCGTGGTGCACCTGCACCCTGACGCCATGCACATCAGCCGCGCCTCCTCGGCGACCCCGATGTCCGACGTGCCGGCAGCCAGTATCCCGACCGTCCCGCGCGGCCTCGGCAGCGACCTTGCAAGCAGGACCGACGTCGAGTTCCTCCCCCGGTGGACGGCCGCGCCGGCCCCCCTTGCAACGGCCCCGAGCCCCGCAATCTCGCCCCTCCTGGTCCTGGATACGAGCACCCTGCCGGATCCGGCGAGCGCACGCGCCGCTATCTTTCTTACCTCCTCCCTCGTCTTTGACTCTGCAAGCACCACCTCGGGTATCCCGCGCCGCGCCGCCCTTCCGGCGTCAAGCCTTGCAAACCCCTCGACCTCCTCGACGGCGTGGATCGAGAGCAGCCTCCTTGCCTCGCGGACCGTGGACCTGCCGTCCCTGACGGCGCCAAGCACCTCCTCTATGTCCATGCGCGATGTACCGCCCCGCCGGATAAAAATCAGATCCCGGCGAGCGCCGCCCTGACGCCGTCGGCCCCCCTCTCAAAGACGGCCCTCTCGTCCGCGTCAAGGTCCAGCTCTATTATCTTCCTGACGCCGCCCCTGCCTGCCACCACCGGCACGCCTATCGAGACGTCCCTCTGCCCGTACTCGCCGTCAAGCGGCGTGGACGCCGGGATCACCTGGTTCCTGTCGCGCACCACCGCCTCGATCATGGCGGATATGGCGTTGCCGGGCGCGTGGACCGTCGCCCCCTTCAGCCCTATCACCTTGGCCGCGACCCCCCTCGTCTCCTCCACTATGCGCGCAGCCTCGCCCGCCGGCAGCATGTCCAGCAGCGGTATCCCGGAGACGGACGCGAACCTTGCAAGCGGCAGCATGTTCTCGCCGTGCTCGCCTATCACGAGGGCGCGCACGGACTCGCGCGAGCGGCCCGTCGCGGCGCAGATGAGCTGCCTGAACCTAGAGAGATCCAGCATGCCGCCCATGCCGAGCACCCTTGACCTCTCAAAGCCCGACTCGAGGTACGCCGTGTGCACCATGGGGTCAAGCGGGTTGGTCACCGGGACCAGCACGGCGTCGGGCGCGTGCCTCTTTACGTCCTGGGCTATCTTTCTGACGATCCCCGAGTTGATCTTTAGCAGGTCCATCCGGGTCATGCCCGGCTTGCGGCCGGCCCCTGCCACCACCACCACGACCTGCGAGCCGGCCATCTCAGCTGGGTCGTTGGAGCCCCTGACCTCGACGTCGATCCCCTGCTCTGCCAGCATGTGGTTGATGTCCATCGCCTCCCCCTGCGGCAGCCCCTCTGCCACGTCGAGCAGCAGCACCTCGCCGTCAAGACGCCTGAGCGCCGTAAAGAGGGCCGCGTCGCCGCCCACCTTGCCGGATCCTATTATGGTTATCACGAGCGGCGGCCCCCGGCCCGCTTCAATTAAACCTAGTGCGGCCTCGTCGGATTTATAACCGATTTTGGCACCGGCAACGGGCATGGTGCTGGTGGTGGACCCGCAGGTCGCGGGCGTCTCGGGGGACATGTTCCTCTGCTCGCTGCTTGACATGGGCGCGGATCCCGGGCGCGTCAGGTCGCGCATCCTCGAGTGCGCAGACCTTGCGGGGCAGCGCATCACGCGGCTCGAGTTTGCAAGGGTGCGCCGCGGCGGCGTCTCGGCGTTCGGCATGGAGCTCGAGGCCGAGGGGCCCACCTCCCGCACGGGCGCCTCGATGAGGGGGGCGATCGGCGAGGCGGCGGGGCGCCTCGGGCTGTCCGGCGACGCGCGGGCGTTTGCGGCCTCGTGCATCGGGGCGCTCGTCGGCTCCGAGTCGCGCGTGCACGGCGTGCCGGAGGACTCTGTACACCTGCACGAGGCGGCCGGGGCCGACACGCTGGCCGACATCATCGGGGCCGCCTCGGCGATGGACGACCTCGGGCTCTTCGGGGAGAGGGTCGTCTGCATGCCGGTGGCAGTCGGCGCCGGCACGGTCGAGTTCTCGCACGGGGTGATGTCAAACCCCGGCGGCGCCGTGCTCGAGATACTGCGCGGGACGGGCGCCGTGATACGCGGCGGCCCCGGCGGGTCCGAGCTTGCCACGCCGACGGGCGCGAGCATCATCGCCTCGCTCGGCGCAGAGCACGCCGCCTCGTACCCGGCCATGCGCGTCGAGGCTGTCGGGTACGGCGCCGGCAGGGCGGAGGCGGCGTTCCCCAACGTGCTAAAGGTGGTGCGCGGCGCAGAGGAGGCCGCCCCCCCGGCGGGCCGAGTCTCGGTGCTGGAGACCAGCGTGGATGACGTCACCGGCGAGGCGCTCGGCGGGCTGCCCGACCGCCTGGTCGACGGCGGTGCGCTTGACGCGGCCGTCCTCCCCGGGACCGGCAAGAGGGGCCGCCCCTCGTGGCTTATCCGCGTCGTCTGCAGGCCCGGCGACGCGGCGGGGCTGGCAGGCAGGCTCATCCGCGAGACGGGCACCCTGGGCGTCCGCGTCTCCGTATCCGAGAGGATCGAGGCGGCAAGGGAGGAGCGCCGCGCCACCGTCAGGATATCCGGAAGGAGCTTTGACGTATCGTACAAGGTCTCCGAGTTCGGCGGCGTCCGCGGGTACAAGATCCAGTTTGATGATTCAAGGCGCGTCGCCGCGGAGACGGGCATGGCCGTGCGCGACGCCGAGGCGGCGATCAGGAGGTGCATTGACGGCCAGGCTTGACGCCCTGGCGGGGTGGTTTGCCGGGCGCGGCAGGGTGCTCGTGGCGCTCTCAGGCGGCGTAGACAGCGCCCTCGTGGCGTACGCTGCGCACCGCTCGCTGGGATCCCTGGCGACTGCCGTGACTGCCGACTACCGGGCCCTCTCGCGGGAGGAGCTTGAATCTGCCGAGGCCGTCTGCTCTGAGATCGGCATATCGCGCCGCGTGCTGTCCTATGACGAGCTTGAGAACGAGGGCTTTGCAAGGAACGGCCCCGACAGGTGCCTCCACTGCAGGGGCGAGCTGGGAGGGCGCCTTGCCGCGATGGCGCGGCGCCTCGGGGGCGTGGTAGTCGACGGGACGAACCTTGATGATCTCGGGGACTACCGGCCCGGCATATCTGCGATGAGGGCAAGCGGGGTCCTCTCGCCGCTGGTCGAGACCGGCATGACAAAGGCTGACGTGCGCGAGGCCGCGCGCTCTGCCGGCCTCTCGGTGCACGACCGGCCCTCCAACTCGTGCCTCGCATCAAGGATACCCTGGGGGACGCGCGTCACGGCCGAGCGGCTGGCAAGGATCGAGGCCGGCGAGATGATAGTGAGGCGCCACGCGGGCGCCAGGCAGGTGCGCGTGCGGGACATGGGGGGGACGGCCCGGATCGAGGTGGACGCCGGCTCGATACCGTCCCTCCGGGCCGCCATGGGGCCCATCTCCGAGGGGCTCCGCGCAGTCGGCTTTGGGAGGTCCGAGGTGGACGGGCGCGGCTACCGGCAGGGCGGCACGAACGTGGTGGCCGATTGATCTACCTTGACAACGCCGCCTCGACGATGGTGCGCCCGGAGGTCGCCGCCGAGATGGCGCCCTACACGGGCCCCGAGTACTCGAACCCGTCCTCGCCGCACCGGGGCGGGCGGCGCGCGCGCAGGGCGGTAGAGGCGGCACGGAGGGAGGTGGCCGCCCTGGTCGGGGCCCGCCCCTCCGAGATCATATTCACGTCGGGCGGGACCGAGTCAGACAACATGGCCGTCCGGGGCGCCCCGCCGGGCCCCGTCACCACCACGTCCATCGAGCACGAGGCTGTCCTCGAGCCGTGCCGCGCCCGCGGGGATGCCAGGTACGTGGCGCCCGACGGGGCCGGGATGGTCGGGATCCGCGACGTCATCGACGCCTCGGACGGGTCGGCGCTCGTCTCGGTGATGGCGGCCAACAACGAGGTGGGCACCATCCAGCCGGTCCGGGAGATGGCCGCCGGCTGCGGCCTCTTCCACACGGACGCCGTCCAGGCGGCCGGCAAGATCCCGCTGGACGTGGGGGACCTCGGGGTGGACATGCTCTCGATCTCCTCCCACAAGATACACGGCCCCAAGGGGGCCGGCGCCCTCTACGTGCGGGAGGGGACCGCCGTGGGGCCCCTCGTGCTCGGCGGCGGGCAGGAGGGCGGGATGCGCTCGGGGACCGAGAACGTGGCGGCGATCGTGGGGTTTGGCGCCGCGTGCAGGATCGCCCGCGAGGGGATGGCGTCCGACATGGGGCGGGTGCGCCGCATGCGCGACGAGCTTGCAAGGCGGGCGCTCGAGATCCCCGGGTCCCGGATCAACGGGGACCCCGGCCGCGTGCTGCCCGGCTGCCTCCACATGACGTTCCTCGGCGTGGACGGCGAGGACCTGGTGGTAAAGCTTGACGAGAACGGGGTCGCAGCATCCACCGGGTCGGCCTGCTCGGTGAACTCGCAAAAGGCGTCCCACGTGCTAGAGGCGATGGGCTTCTCGCACGAGGAGATCTCGGGGTCCCTCCGGATGACCCTCTCCCCGCTCAACACGATGGAGGATGTCGAGGGGGCGGCAGCGGCGCTCGCAAGGGTGGTCCCGGAGCTGCGCGCCGTCTCGCCGTTCAGCGAAAAGTACGGCCTCTAGGGCCGAGCCTTGCAGAGAGGCCGGCGGCGGCGGCGCCGCCGGCGGCCATCACCAGGGCGGCGGCCGCCCCGAACTCTGGCACCGCGAACGTGCCTATCACCTCGATCCTGCTCTCCCCCTCCAGAAAGTCGATCACGATGCGCCGGTGGTCGGGCCCGGCATCCTCCTCGACCACGTCGATGTCCGTCCCGTCGATCACCACGATATATGGGATCTCCCTCCCGTTCTCCTCCGACCTGACGTACTCGTTTGGTATCTCAAGCCTCAGGCTGCCGCCCCTGTCCGCCTCTATCTCGGCCACGAGCCCCAGGTTCTCCGGCACCAGCACCAGGCTCGTGAGGCTGCCGCCCCTTATCTCGTACCTGACGTCGAACGTGCCGTCGATGCCGTTGTCCACCTCGTAGTTGGCCCATGTGGCCGGATCCTCCCTGCCTGCCGTGTACTCGAACTCGGCCTCGGCCGTGTACCCGCCATAGTTTGCCACGGCCCGGTACGTGCCGTCCGCGTCCCAGCCCCTCGTGACAAAGGTCGCCACAAAGTTGTTGTCAAGGGCCGGCTCGCCCTGCCGGACCTCGATCCTCTTGTCGCCGGGCGCCCAGACGGTGATGATGACGTGGCTGCCGTCGGCCAGCCTGTTCTCGACGCTCACCGACACCACGACGGTGTCGTCCCTCACGTACGACCCCTTGTTGGATGATATCTCGAGCGGGGCCCGCTCCGCCTCCTGCGCCGCGGCGTGGGGGGCGGCAAGGACGGCCAGGGCCAGCAGCAGGACGACGTACCTCACGGGAGGGGACGGCATGGGTTTTCTATATTTCCGTTGCGCGGCTCAGAGGCGTGGCATGATTGCCTGCCTCGACCTAGAGGTCACGGCCACCACCGCCACGACGGCGGCAGCCAGCACCAGCACCGCGATGACGCCGAACTCTGGTATCACGAACGTCCCGATGACCTCGATCACCTCGGCCCCCGGCGGGAACTCGACCCTGATCTCGTTGCCGTCTATCTCGGCCTCGTTCGAGTCCTCGCCGTCGACCAGCACCATGAATATGCCGTCCTGGACCGACGCGTCGGGGCTCAGCGTCAGGACGCCGCCGTCTGCAGTGTCAATCATGATGACTATGGACATGTCCCTCCCGTTTATCGAGGCCCCCGTCACGGTGCCGCCGGTGATGGTATACGGGACGCAGTAGCCGCCGACGTCCAGCTCGCCGCTGCCGCACTCGGCAGACGGCTCCGGGGCCGCCGGCCTGACGTCGATGCCGCCGGTGACCACGGCAAGCTCCCTATAGTCGGCGCTCCCGTGGTTTGCATACACGACGTACGTGCCGTCGTACTTCCAGTTGGCCGTGTTGAACGAGGCCTCAAAGCTGCCGTCGTCCCTGATCATGGCAGGGTCCAGCTGGGCCACCCCGATGACGGAGTTGAGGGGGTTGATGATCCTGATTATAACGGGGAACGTGGGATCCGGGTGGGAGACCATCCCCGAGACGGTCATGATGTCCCCGATGGCGTACGAGTCGTCCACCTCGATGAAGACCGGTATCTGCTCCATCAGGATCCCGCTTGCCTCCTCGCGGAGGTCGTCAAGGGTGCATTCGGGGCACTCTGGGGTCTGGGCGTATGCCGGCGCCGCAAGCGCACCTGCCGCCGCCGTCACTGCCAGCAGCGAGAGCACGGCCCGGTAATCCATTCTGCCGCTCCCCTGAAGTATCACTATTTATGTATTTGAAAAGGTGCCGGATCCGGCCCGCCGCGGGCCCTAGGCCCTGGGGGCTATTGCCAGCCGGGACCTCGAGGTCACGGCCACCACCGCCAGGACGGCGGCAGCCAGCACCACCACCGCGATGACGCCGAACTCTGGTATGACCAGCCCGTCCTTGATCTCGACCTCGGTGGTCACCTTGTAGATCGGGTTCTGGTTCTGCTGCCCGACCAGCACGTAGATGCCGTCCTCCTTCCACGTGTCGCCGACCATGATGGTCTCGGCGAACGTGCCGTCGGCCTCGGGGGTTATCTGCCCGATGTCCACCACGTCGCCGGTCGGGGTCGTGATGGTCAGTGCAATGTCCTCGTTGGCCCTGTCCGTATCCCCGGTTATCATTATCGTCTTGGTGTTGATCACCCCGTCGGCCATCATCACCAGGCCGGCGTCCCTCCTCGGCTCGGGCGTCCCGGCCAGTGTGACGGGCCTGGTCGACTGGGCCTCCTCCACCTGGGTGACGACCCCGCCCATAACCTCGAACTCCGTCTTTAGGTGGTACCTGTCGGACTGGCCCTGCCTCACCTCGATGGTGTACCAGCCGTCCTCGCTGAGGATCCCGGTGTTAAAGTCATAGGAGAAGGCGCCGTCTGCCCCGGGCGAGACCTGCCCGAGCTGTACCACGTTAAAGCTGGGGGCCGTGACCTTTATCGTAATGTCGGTCCTGTCGGACGCGGTTATCCCGGATATGGAGAGCCTGTCGCCGTCGGCCTCGGCCATCATCGAGATGCCCTGCTGGGCGTACGCCCCCGGGAATGCCGCGAGCGCGGCCACCGCCACAGCAAAGATTGCTGCCGATGCCGCCGAGCGTCTTGCGTCCAACCTGACCGGCCCGTAAACCCTTGCTATTTATGTATTTAAAATCTGGATCCTGATCGCGCCTTTGGCCCGGAACTAGGCCCTGGGGGCTATTGCCAGCCGGGACCTCGAGGTCACGGCCACCATGGCCAGGACGGCGGCAGCTAGCACCACCACGGCGATGACGCCGAACTCTGGTATCACAAAGGTGCCGATTATCTCGATCTCGGTGTTGCCCGCCGAGAATGGTATCTCGAGCGTCCTGGTGGTGGGGGTGGTGCTGGTCTCTGCAAAGTCCCTCTCCTCGGCGTCGATGAGGACAAAGAACTCTATGTCCTGATCGTCCTGCGTCGCGTCAAGGACCGTCCTCGGTATCACGAGGGTTATCATGCCGTCCTCGTCCGCCTCGATGCCCAGGATGAGCGAGGTGGTCGACGGGCTGGGGGTCACGCTGAGGACCCTGCCGCCGGTGATCTGATACTCGATAAGGTCGGTCGACCCGTCGACCCTGATGGTCGTGTCGGTGATATCCGGATCCTCGACCGGCTCCGGGGCCGCCTGAGCCTGCCCGCCCGTGAACTGGAATGTCGTCTCGGCCGAGCGCTGGGCCCCGCCGTACTCTGCCCTGATGGTGTACTCGCCGGGCCACTTCATCAGCGAGCCGCCCGCCGCGAACTGGGCCTCAAAGCTGCCGTCGGCGTTGAGCGTCGGCTGGCCCCTGAATACGACGTTGCCGAACCCCTCGGCGGGGGCGAAGACCTGGATGGTGACCCCGAACCCGAGGATGCTGCCGACCTGGCCTGTGACCGTGATCTGCTCGCCCGCGTCGTACGACTCCTTGTCCGTCGAGATGGTGACCGACTGGACGACCTGCCCGAATGCGGGGGCAAGGCCGATAGACATTACCAGTACCGCGCTTGCCGCTACCATCGCGAGCCGGGCGTTCATGCCGTAGCCCCCGCCCGACTACTATTTAAGGTTATTATCAATATTTTTTGCAGATGGGTAAAATCGGGTTCCCCCGGGCCGTGCCTGCTAGGTATATATTGATCCGGCCGGGGCCAAATCCCGGTGTCCGCATCCATCTACTCCACGCTTTGCGCCGCCCCGGGGGCACCATAACTTGGCCGTAAAGAAGAACCAGATCCTGGTCCCGGACCACGCGTTCGTCCCAAAGCACGAGATCATGTCAAAGGCCGAGGCAGAGGCCGTCATCAAGCAGTACAACTGCAAGCCGACCGAGCTCCCCCTGATACTTGCGAACGACCCGGCAATCCTCGAGCTCGGCGTAAAGCCGGGCGACATGATAAAGATAACCCGAAAGAGCCCCACTGCCGGGGAGAGCCTCTACTACCGGTATGTGGTGGAAGTCTAGATGGCCGACCCCTCCAACAAGCGCTGGCCCGTGATCCAGGACATACTGAGGCGCGAGGGCATCGCCCGCCAGCACCTCAACTCGTTTGACGAGTTCCTCAAGAACGGCCTGCAGAGCATCATCCACGAGGTGGGCCAGATAGACGTCGAGAACGCAGAGTACCCCTACAAGATCCAGCTGGGCAAGATAAAGCTCCAGGAGGCCCGCCTGATGGAGCTTGACGGCTCGATAACCAGGATCACCCCCGCCGAGGCCCGGCTCCGGAACGTCTCCTATACGGCCCCCCTCCTGATGGAGGCGACCGTGATAGAGGACGGCCACGTGCTCGAGTCGAGGCACGTCCACATCGGGGACATACCCGTGATGATAAAGTCCGACGCCTGCCGGCTCCGCGACCTGCCCGACGCAAAGCTGGTGGAAAAGCAGGAGGACCCCAACGACCCCGGCGGCTACTTTATCATCAACGGCTCCGAGCGCGTCATCGTCGGGCTCGAGGACCTCTCCTACAACAAGATAATCGTGGACCGGGAGACGCAGGGCGGCAACACCGTCTACAAGGCAAAGGTCTACTCGTCGATCGTCGGGTACCGGGCCAAGCTCGAGCTGATAATGAAGAACGACGGCCTCATCGTGGCCCGGATTCCCGGCTCCCCCGTGGACATACCCGTCGTGACCCTGATGAGGGCCCTCGGCATCGAGTCCGACAAGGACATCGCCGGGGTCGTCTCGCTGGTCGACGGCATCCAGAACGAGCTGGAGGCCTCGTTCGAAAAGGCCGGCGACGTGCCCACCTCCAAGGACGCCATCGTCTACATCAGCAAGAGGATCGCCCCGGGGATGCTCGAGGAGTTCCAGATAAAGCGGGCCGAGACCCTGCTGGACTGGGGCCTGCTGCCCCACCTCGGCAAGCACCCCGAGAACCGGCGGGAGAAGGCCCAGTTCCTGGGCGAGGCCGCCTGCAAGCTGCTCGAGCTAAAGCTCGGCTGGATAGTCCCCGACGACAAGGACCACTACGGCAACAAGGTGATAAAGTTCGCCGGCCAGATGCTCGCCGACCTCTTCAGGACCGCCTTTAGGAACCTGGTCCGGGACATGAAGTACCAGCTCGAGAGGTCGGGGCAGAAGCGCGGCATAAACGCGGTGGCCGCCGCCATCCGGCCCGGCATCATCACCGACAAGCTCAACAACGCCATCGCGACGGGCAACTGGGGCCGCGGCAAGGTCGGCGTCACGCAGCTGCTCGACCGCACCAACTACCTGTCCACCATCAGCCACCTCCGCAGGATCCAGTCCCCCCTGAGCCGGACCCAGCCAAACTTCGAGGCCCGGGACCTCCACGCCACCCACTTTGGGCGCATCTGCCCCAGCGAGACCCCCGAGGGGTCAAACTGCGGGCTGGTCAAGAACCTGGCCCTCTCGGGGATCATATCGGTCAACGTGCCGTCCGAGGAGATCGTCGCAAAGATACACGACCTCGGGACCTCCTGCCTCTTTGACGCCGGCGACGAGCTCAAGAGGGACGGCACCCGCGTCTTCGTGGACGGCCGCCTCATCGGGTACCACCGGGACGGGCGCGAGCTGGCAGAGTCCCTCCGCTCCCTCCGCCGCTCCTCCAAGATCCACGCCCACGTCGGGGTCTCGTTCCACGACCCGAGGACGGAGGGCGCCACCAAGCGGCTCTACATCAACTGCAACGCGGGCCGCGTCCTCCGGCCCCTGATCATAGTGAGGGACGGCAAGCCCCTGCTCACCGCGGACCTGCTTGACAAGCTCTCCACAAAGCAGTTCTCCTGGATGGACCTGCTGAGGATGGGCGTCCTCGAGATGATCGACGCCAACGAGGAGGAGAACTGCTACATCACGATAGACGAGCCTGGCTCGAAAAAGTACACGCATCTTGAGGTCTTCCCGCCGGCCATACTGGGGGCGGGCGCCTCGATAATCCCGTACCCGGAGCACAACCAGTCCCCCCGCAACACGTACGAGTCGGCCATGGCAAAGCAGAGCCTGGGGTTCTCGACCCCGATGATGAACACGAGCACCTACGTGAGGCAGCACTTCATGCTGTACCCGCAGACCCCGATAGTCAACACAAAGGCGATGAACCTGCTGGGCCTCGAGGACCGCCCGGCCGGCCAGAACTGCGTGGTGGCCGTCATCCCGTTTGACGGGTACAACATCGAGGACGCCATCGTGCTGAGCAGGGCGTCAGTCGACCGCGGGCTCGGGAGGACCTTCTTTTACAGGATCTACGACGCCGAGGCAAAGCAGTACCCCGGCGGCATGCGGGACAGCTTTGAGATACCGAGCCCCGATGACAACGTGCGCGGGTACAAGGGCGAGCGGGCCTACCGCCTGCTGGAGGAGGACGGCGTCGTGGCCTCCGAGTCGGATATCGAGGGCGGCGACATACTGATCGGCAAGACGAGCCCGCCCCGGTTCACCGAGGAGTACCGCGAGTTCGAGGCGGCCGGCCCGGCAAGGCGCGACACCTCGATAGGGGTGAGGCCGTCAGAGTCCGGCGTGGTGGACACCGTGGTGATGACCCAGTCCAACGAGGGCGGCAAGATGTACAAGATACGGGCCCGCGACATGCGGGTGCCCGAGATAGGGGACAAGTTCGCCTCGAGGCACGGGCAGAAGGGGGTGCTCGGGATGCTAGCCAACGCCGAGGACCTCCCGTATACCGCAGAGGGCATGTCGCCGGACGTCCTCATCAACCCGCACGCGTTCCCGTCCCGGATGACCGTCGGCATGATGATGGAGTCGATCTGCGGCAAGGCCGCCGCCCTCCGCGGCAGGCGGTTTGACGGGTCGGCGTTCGTGGGCGAGAAGATGGACGAGGTGCGCGCCGTCATGGACGCGCACGGGTTCGAGTACTCGGGCAAGGAGATAATGTACGACGGCCGGACCGGCAGGGCGTTCCCCGCCGAGGTCTTCATCGGGGTCGTCTACTACCAAAAGCTCCACCACATGGTCGCCGACAAGATCCACGCCAGGGCGCGCGGCCAGGTGCAGATGCTCACAAAGCAGCCCACCGAGGGCAGGGCCCGCGGCGGCGGCCTCCGCTTCGGGGAGATGGAGCGCGACTGCCTCATCGCGTACGGGGCGTCCATGATACTAAAGGACAGGCTGCTTGACGAGTCGGACAAGTCCGACGTCTTCATCTGCGAGAGGTGCGGGCTTGTGGCCTACCACGACGTAAAGCAGAGAAAGTACGTCTGCAGGGTCTGCGGCGACAAGGCAAAGGTCTCGTCCGTGTCGGTCGCCTACGCGTTCAAGCTGCTCCTGCAGGAGATGCAGAGCCTCAACGTCGCGCCGAGGCTGCTCATCAAGGAGAGGGTCTGATGTCGCTGCAGACGGTAAAGTCGATAGACGGGATCCGGTTCTCGGTCTGGTCCCCCACAGAGATACGAAAGTACTCCGTCGCCGAGATAACGGCCCCCGAGACGTACGACGAGGACGGCATGTCCGTCCAGGGCGGCCTGATGGACGGCCGGCTCGGGACGCTCGAGCCCGGTCAAAAGTGCCTCACGTGCGGCAACACGGCGGCCCGCTGCCCGGGCCACTTTGGGCACATCGAGCTCGCGGAGCCCGTCCTGCACATCGCCTTCATCGACAACATACACAAGCTGCTCCTCTCGACGTGCCGCTCGTGCGCCCGGCTCAAGGTGCCGCAGGACCAACTCGACGCGTTCCAGCGCGTGCGCGAAAAGGAGGCCGCCTATACCGTCATATCGCAGAAGAGGATCCCCGAGCAGATAATCGACAAGGCAAAGAAGGCAAAGGACTGCCCCCACTGCGGCAAGCCCCAGTACGAGATGATATTCACAAAGCCGACCATATTCGTCGAAAAGACAGAGGCCGGCGAGCACCGCCTCCTCCCCATCACCATCCGGGACAGGTTCTCCCGGATACCCGACGACGACCTCCGCCTGCTCAACTACGACCCGGTGACCGCGCGCCCAGAGTGGTTCGTCATGCAGGCGCTCCCCGTCCCGCCCGTGACGGTCCGCCCCTCGATAATACTCGAGACGGGCATCAGGTCCGAGGACGACCTTACACACAAGATGGTAGACATCATCCGCGTCAACCAGCGCCTAAAGGAGAGCAAGGAGGCCGGCACCCCGCCCCTGATCGTGCAGGACCTGGTGGACCTGCTCCAGTACCATACGACCACCTACTTTGACAACGAGGTGTCCGGGATCCCGCAGGCGCACCACCGCTCGGGCCGCCCCCTAAAGACGCTCACGCAGCGCCTAAAGGGCAAGGAGGGCCGGTTCCGCGGCTCGCTGTCGGGCAAGCGCGTGGACTTTTCGAGCAGGACGGTCATATCGCCGGACCCCAACCTTGACCTCTCGGAGGTCGGCGTGCCCGTCTCCGTCGCCACAAAGCTCACCATCCCCGAGATCGTCACGGAGTGGAACATCGAGCGCATGAGAAAGCTGGTCATAAACGGCCCCGAGACGTTCCCCGGCGTCAACTATATCGTGAGGCCCGACGGCGTCAAGATCCGGCTCGACTACGTCGAGGACCGCTCGACGATGGCAGAGACGATCGAGATCGGCTACCTGGTGGAGAGGCACCTCTCGGACGGCGACATCGTGATGTTCAACAGGCAGCCCTCGCTGCACCAGATGTCCATAATGGCCCACTATGTCAAGGTGCTCCCCGGCAAGACGTTCCGCCTGCACCCGTCGGTCTGCCCCCCGTACAACGCGGACTTTGACGGGGACGAGATGAACCTGCACGTGCCGCAGAGCGAGGAGGCGAGGGCCGAGGCGATACTCCTGATGCGGGTCCAGGACCAGCTGATATCGCCGCGGTACGGCGGCCCGATAATCGGGGCGCTGCGCGACTTTGTCACCGGCGCCTACCTGCTCACAAAGGACGACACGCTGCTCACCGTCCAGGAGTTCTCCAACCTGGCCATGCTCGGCGGCTACGAGGGCGACCTCCCAAAGCCCGGCGCAAAGGGGCCCGACGGCCCCGCCTATACCGGCAAGCAGCTCTTCTCGCTCTTCCTCCCCAAGGACTTTAACTACGTGCTGACCTCAAAGTGGGCAAAGGGGACGGGCGGCGCGCAAAAGGACGTCGTGATAAAGAACGGCGAGCTGATAAGCGGCGTCATCGACAAGACCTCGATAGGCGCAGAGGAGCCGGAGAGCGTCCTGCACCGCATCGCAAAGGACTATGGCAACGCCGTCGGCAAGAGGTTCCTCAACTCGATACTGATCATGGTAAAGCAGTTCATCACCCACTACGGGTTCAGCTACGGGTTCGGGGACCTCGAGGTCCCAGAGAAGGACCGCAGGCAGATACTCGACGATATCGAGGAGACGTACGGGACCGTCTCCGACCTCATACGGCAGTACGAGGACGGCTCGCTAAAGCTGACCCGCGGAATGCGCCCCCAGGAGGCGCTCGAGGCGTACATCGTCAACGAGCTCGGCAAGGCCCGCGACCGGGCCGGCTCTACTGCCAACGACTCGCTTGACGACTCGAACGCCGGCAAGATAATGGCGACCACCGGGGCCCGCGGCTCGTCGCTCAACGTGGGCCAGATGGCCGGCGCCCTCGGGCAGCAGTCCCGCAGGGGGAACAGGCTGCACGAGGGGTACAGCAACAGGGCCCTCACCCACTACCAGGAGCACGACAACAACCCCGACGCGCACGGGTTCGTAAAGTCCAACTACCGCGAGGGGCTCTCGGCGCTGGAGTTCTTCTTCCACGCGATGGGCGGCCGCGAGGGGCTCGTCGACACCGCCGTCCGCACCCAGCAGAGCGGGTACATGCAGCGGAGGCTCATCAACGCGCTAGAGCACATCCGGCTCGAGTACGACGGGACGGTCAGGGACCCGCACGGCCACATCGTCCAGTTCCTGTACGGCGAGGACGGCATCGACGTCGCAAAGAGCGACCACGGCGAGGCGTTCAACGTGGACCGCCAGGTAGAGTCGCAGAAGATAGTCGACTCTGGCGCAAAGGCGACGAGGGAGGAGGTCGACGCGCTGGCCAAAAAGTACACGAAGACATTCAACCCGAGGCTGACCGAGATGGTGACGGCGGCCCTGCGCGGCTCCGGGCTCAGCAGGGCCGGCGTCGAGTCCGTCTGCAAAAAGGGGCTCATGCTCTACAACAAGGCAAAGGTCGAGCCGGGGCAGGCGGTCGGCATCATCACAGCCCAGTCGATAGGCGAGCCGGGCACCCAGATGACGCTCCGCACGTTCCACTTTGCCGGCATAAAGGAGCGCAACGTCACGCTGGGGCTCCCGAGGCTCATCGAGCTGGTCGACGCCAGGAAAAAGCCCGTCACCCCGACGATGGACATCTACCTTGACGAGGCCTCGCGCTCCTCGCGCGAGCGCGCCATCGAGGTGGCAAGGAACGTGCTGCAGACGCGCGTGAGCGACCTCATAGACAGCGCCGACACCGACTATTCGACCTGGATACGCCTTGCGCTGAGCCCCGAGAGGCTGCGGGACCGCGGGTGCACGGAGGCCGACGTCGAGGCGGCGCTCTCGTCGAACAAAAAGTTCAAGATGGAGGTGACAGGCACGCTCTTCAACCTGGCTCTGGTCGAGGAGGGGGACACGGCGTCGGTGATAGGAATCCGCAACAAGGTGCTCAACGCGACGGTCAAGGGGGTGCCGGACATCGAGCGCGTCACGCTGGTCCAAAAGGACGACGAGTGGGTCATCCAGACGACCGGCTCGAACGTGGCAAGGCTGCTCGAGGTGGGCGGCATCGACAGGAAGAAGGTGCACACCAACAACGTCTTTGAGATAGCCGGGACGCTGGGGATCGAGGCGGCGCGCAACGCCCTCATAAGCGAGCTGAACCACACGCTCGAGGACCAGGGGCTCGAGGTTGACAACCGGTACATCATGCTGGTCGCCGACCTGATGTGCTCGCGCGGGTACATGCAGCAGATAGGCAGGCACGGCATCGCCGGCACCAAGGACAGCGTGCTTGCAAGGTCGGCCTTTGAGATAACGGTGCCGACGATCGCCCACGCGGCCCTCGGGGGCGAGGTCGAGCGCCTAAAGGGCATAACGGAGAACGTCATCGTGGGCAGCAACATACCCATCGGCAGCGGGACGGTCGACCTGTACATGCAGGTGTCCAAGAAAAAGTGATAGGATGGGCGGCATACCTTCCATGATGGACTCGTGCCGCGGGAGGAGGATCCTCCTGCGGATGAGGGACGGGGGGACGATCCGCGGCACGCTGGCAGACTATGACATACTGATGAACATCTCGCTGCTGGCAGCCGAGGAGGGCGGCCGGGACCTCGGGGACGTGCTGATACGGGGCGACAACATCGTGGCCGTCGCGCCCGACGGGCAGTGACGCACGGGGCCGCGGCGCTCGCCGCGCTCGCCGCCCTTGCACTCGCGGCCGCCGGCCAGGGCGCGCAGCAGGACGCGCTGGCGCAGCCCGTCTCGCTCGGCGGGCCGTACACGTGGACGGACCTCGTGGTGATAACCATAAGGGCGCCCGACTGGAACACGAGCCCGCACTCGATAGACTCGATAGGCGGGTCCGAGGACCGCGCCGTGCGCGTCAGCACCGGCAAGGGATCCATCGGGCCGTACAGGCTCGCCGAGACGGGGCCGGACACCGGCGTCTTCAGGGGCGAGGTGCGGCTGACCGGCTTTGCGTTTGATGCAGACGGGGACGGCCGGCCCGACACGGCCCCGCGCACCGGCGGGTCCGGCCCGTCGGGCGGGCTGCTCGAGGCGGGGCACGATGACGCCGTCACCGTCTCGTTCGAGTACTCGGAGGGGACTGTCTTCCTCGAGTCTGCCCCGGTATCGTGGTCGGAGGGATCCATATCTGCGCGCATCGAGGCCGGGCACGTCCTGGTCGACGTGTGGGATCCGGACATGGACCTTGACCCGCGCGCGGCCGACACCGTCATGGTGCGCGTCACGTCCGGATCGGACCTTGCGGGGGTGTCGGCGCGCGCGACCGAGACGTCCGAGTCCTCCGGCGCCTTTGTTGCAAGCGTGCCGCTTGATGACCGGCTCGCGGGGGAGATCGAGGCATCGTACGCGGACAGGACGCTGCCTGCCCCGGCGCAGCTCGGATCGCGCCTTGACCTCGTGGCGCGCGCGGTCCGGCCCCACGTGATGCCGCTCGAGCTCTCCGCGCCGCTCGTCTCCCAGGAGCGGGGCGGGGTGCCGCACCCCGGCGAGCAGGCCTGGATATCGGGGATCGTGGGCAACCCCGGCCCCGCCGAGCAGCGGTTCGCGTACGTGGCGCAGGTGCGCGACGCGTCGGGGGCCGTGGTCCACATCGGGTGGGTCACCGCGTCGGTGCAGGCCGGCTCGTCGGTGACGGCGGCCGTGCCGTGGGTGCCGGGGGGCGCCGGCGACCACCTGGTCGAGACGTTCGTATGGGCGCACGACTTTGCGCTGGCGCTCTCAGAGCCGGCGTCGGCCCCGGCGCGGGTGGGGCGCTAGGCGCCGCGCCCCGGCGCGGGCATGCAATAGTTATAAAGCCCCAGACCGGCGCACGCCGAGAATGGGAAAGGTGCTGGAAAAGTCCCTAAAGGACGCGCGCAAGGAGGGGGCGCTGCTGCTGGGCTCGAGGCGCGTCCTCGGGTCCCTGCCGGGCTCGAAGCTGGTCGTGCTCTCAAGGTCGGCGGCGGGATCCGGGCTTAGGGAGGGCGCCATCAAGGCCGGCGTGCCGGTGGTCGAGTACGGCGGGACGTCGGTTGCCCTGGGAAAGGCGTGCGGCCTGCAGTTCCGCGCGTCGGCCGTGTCGCTTACGTCCATCAGCGACTCTGGCGTAAAGTCGGTCCTGAAAGAGGCGGGGGACGGGGGCGCCCCCGCGTAGGAGTTCCATGTGCATGAAACAGTCCATAAAGATCACCTCTGATCAGATGCGGCTGCTTGCCCTCTTTGACAGGGTGACGCACGCGTCCGCGCGCGACTGCATCGAGGACGAAAAGCAGGACCGGGTAACGTTCGTGGTGGAGCCGGGGATGATGGGGCGCGCCATCGGCAAGGGCGGCGCGAACATAAAGTCGCTCGAGGCGGCCGTCGGCAGGTCGGTCGACCTCGTGGAGTTTGACGAGGATCCGGCAAGGTTCATCGCAAAGCTCTTCGGCCCAAAGCTCGTGCTTGATTCAAAGCTCGACAAGAGGCACGACGGGTCGGCGCAGGTGATACTGTACGTGGACCCGATGAAGAAGGGGCTCGTGGTCGGGCGCGAGGGGCGCAACGCCGAGCGCGCAAGGATGCTGGCGCGGCGCTACTTTGGCATCGACAAGATAACCATCTCGACGAGGGAGGGCGGCGCCTGAATGTCCGGCAAGTCGCCGCTGGGGCTGTTCGCCGGGCGCGTGCTCACCTCAAAGAAGAAGAGGCAGAGGTGGGCCATCTCCACCTACAAGCGGAGGGAGCTTGGCATCGACAAAAAGGCCGACCCGCTCGGCGGGTCGCCGCAGGCCAGGGGGATAGTGCTCGAGAAGGTGGGGATCGCCGCAAAGCAGCCGAACTCCGCCGTCCGCAAGTGCGTCCGCGTCCAGCTGATAAAGAACGGCAAGACGATAACTGCGTTCCTGCCGCGCGACGGCGCGATGAACTTTATCGACGAGCACGACGAGGTGCACGTGCAGGGGATGGGCGCCACCCAGGGGGGCGCCATGGGCGACATCCCGGGCGTGCGGTTCAAGGTCTTCAAGGTGAACGGGACCTCGCTGCACGAGCTTGTAATCGGCAAGAAGGAGAAGCCGAGGAGGTAGCGGGGATGGCGCACACCAAGAACCTCCTCCTCTTCCGCAAGTGGGACATGACCAAGATAAAGGTCGTGGACCCGGGGCTCAAGACGGCCATATCGCTGCGGCGGCAGATACTGCCGTACACGTACGGGCGCTCGGCCCTCAAGAGGTTCAACAAGGCCGACGTCAACATCGTGGAGCGGCTCATCAACAAGACGATGCACTTTGGAAAGAGGTACGCAAAGAACACGGGCCGGATGGCCGGGAAAAAGGCGCGGGCGCTCGCGACCGTCGAGGCCGCGTTTGACATCATACACCTAAAGACGGGCCAGAACCCCGTCGAGCTGCTGGTCAGGGCGGTCGAGCACTCCGCCCCCAACGAGGACACGACCCGCATCGTCTACGGCGGGACCGTCTACCACGTATCGGTCGACGTGGCCCCGATAAGGAGGGTGGACCTGGCGCTGCGGTTCATAGCAGACGCGGTAAAGGAGGCGTCGTTCTCCAACCCGTCGACCGTCGAGGAGAACCTGGCAGAGCAGCTGATGATGGCGGCCGCCGGCGACCCGACGGCCCCGTCCGTAAAGAAGAAGAACGAGCTGGAGCGGATAGCGCAGGCGTCAAGATAGCCCGAGGCAGATTCGAACTGCCGCCTCCGCCTGTCCCCCGGGGATGTCCAGAGGGCGGAATCCTTGGCCCGGCGCACGCGCCGATTGACCGCTAGACTATCGGGCTACGTCATCCGCCCCGCCGATCCCGTGATATAACCATTTGGCAGCGGGATCATGCGCGGTGCCGTGCCACGGGGGGGCCGGGACGGCTGCGGCGGGGCGTCCCGTACCACGGGCCGGCCCGGATCGCCGGCGGCAGGGTTATAATGGCGGCCGGCCCGCCCGGGCGGGGATGGGGGACAGGCGCCCCGGGCCGGGGGCACCCCGCGCGGGGGCGGGGCCGTCTTGAGCGGCGTCGAGCCGGGCACCAGCAGCCCGAGCGGGCTTGGCGACCACAACGTGCCGTGGATATTCAAGATCGGCACGATAATGGGGATCTCCGCCGCCGGGATGGCCGGGATCGCGGTGCTGGTGATGGTGGCCGAGATACCGGTGCACGATGCCAGCACGTTCCTGCACACCAACATCGAGATCCTGGTCAACACGTTCGCAGTCACGCTGGGCATCACGCTGCTGGGGTTCCAGTTCAGGGCCCAGTCGTACCCGGTGCAGGTGCTGATGAAGTACATCAAGGACCGCGTCGTGTGCGGCTTTATCGGGATCTTCATAGGCCTGATATCGCTGAACATGGTCTTCGGGTTCATGTTCGCATCCGACCCGGCCCTCGAGCCGGAGATAGGCAGGTACGTCCTGCTCCCTATGATGGGGCTGACGGCGTTCGCGCTGTACTATCTTGCCGGGTACATATTCTTCATGGTGGAAAAGACGCACCAAAAGTACATCCTCGAGTACATCAAGCACGAGATAGAGGAGATCACGCTCAAGATAGAGCGGGACGACCAGGACAGGTACGGGGACGCGCTGAACACGCCGTTCCAGATATGGGAGCAGGTGGCCCTGAAGGCCGTCGCCGACCGCAACGTGTACATCTTTTACGAGTGCATGGACGTGATATTCGAGGTGCGGGACGGGTTCCTCGACAAGAACCGGGCCAGAAAGTGGAACAAGTTCCTGCTGGACCTGCTGAGGGCCGTGATGATCCAGTGCGTAAAGATGGACCGGGTGAGGATGACCGAGAGCTTCCTGAGCAGGCCCGCCATGCCGTCGAGGAACAGCGTCAGCTCGATAATGGACGCCGACGGGAACCTCAACTATGAGAACGTGCTGCTCGCAAAGGTCTGGACCACCCTCATGCGCGACGCCATCACCTACAACGACGACATACTGTACATGTGCGGCGAGTACATGATACGGGCCGCCGACACCAACATGCGGAACTGCGAGAGGGACGGGATCAGGGCGGGCGCGGTGGTGGACTTTTTCCACGCCCAGTTCTCGTCGCTGGTCGGCCACGCCATCTCCAACGACCACCGGGCGTACACGAAGAGGTACCTTGACTTCCTGTTCCAGGAGTTCCACCACATAGCAAGGGAGCCGGTGCTGTACCCGTACGCGGTGGCCACCTGGGAGACCATCGTGTCCCACGCGCAGGACGACAAGAACTACCGGGTGTTCGAGATCGGGGTCACGAGGATGCTCTACTATGTGGACAGGATCCTCGGCATGGACGGCGTCGATGCCGGGCGCGTCACCGGGGAGTTTGACGCGGCGATGACGAGGCTGGCAAAGCGGCTCTGCGCGCAGTGGGACGCAAGATACGTGGACGTGCTGTTCCGCAAGTACCCGTCGTGGAGGGCGGAGCGGCCCGACGCGGCGTGGGCGCGCGTGATGGACGAGGCCGTCCGCAGGGGCGACCCGGAGGTCTTTGCGGCGGGGATCACCTGCATGAAGTCCTACACGAGGGAGCGGCGCGAGCTTGGGGAGATTGCAACCTATTACCCCGTCGACGAAAAGTACGAGGACAGCACGCACACGGGGATGATCGAGGAGTCCGACCCGGTCGACTCTGGCATACTTGACGCGGAGGCGCTGCAGTCCCTTGAGGGGATCCTCGGCGAGCTGCGGCGGCACCCCGGCGAGGCGCCCGACGGGCGCGCCGAGCTGCGCGAGAGGTTCATGGGCGCGGTAAGGGGAGCGATCGGGTAGGTGGACCGGACGCGGTCTCGTCCGGGCTTCCCCCCTGCCCGGGATTGTGGACCGCGGCGCGCTTGCCCGCGCTATGTTTATTGGGCGCGGGGCAGGCTCCGTGAATACGACGCGATAAAGGCAAATATCGCCCACCTGATCGTCTCACTGGTAAGGAGGGGGGCGGTGACATCCGGGCGCGCCTCCCAGCTGCCGAACATGCCGATAAGAGACATAGTCCACATGGTAAACGGGAAAGACCCGCAGGTTGCCGACTGACGCCGCAAATGTTAGATTCGTCGCCAATAACGGCCCCGGTGCCCGGGCCGGGCGGCCCTCACATCCCCGACTCGCTCATGGCGGTCGGATAGTCGCACGCGGCGCCCACCCTCATGTACGGGATCAGCCTGTAGTGTATCGAGTACGTCTCGCCCTCCTTGAAGAGCGCCCCCTTCTGTATCAGCGACGCGAGCCCCCTCGAGGCGGCCTGGACGGTGACGCCCCCCCTCTGGCACGCCCCGTCGCGCATCACCCTGTACTGGCCGGCCGTGAACGCCTGGCTGCGCAGGGCCAGCACCAGCGGCCATACTATCTCCGTCCAGACGAACCTCCTGTTCTCCGTCGCGCTCGCGTGCTTGCCCTTCTCCCCCAACGTTAATAACGGACGCGCCGCGAGTTATAACTTGATTGTCCGGGATTGAGGAGTCCCTCGACCAGCTGGGGCGGGACTGGGACATTGACCCCGTGCTGAGGGGGTTCATGCTGGGCCGGGTCACGGACGTCTCTGACAGGCAGGTCCGGGTGGGGCGGGTCGTATTCCACATCCCGTACCTCCGCGGCCACGACAGGCACGTCCTCTGGGGGTGCCGCTGGCCCGACTGTGACAACTGCTGCAAAAAGCAGGGCCGCCTGCCGCTCACCTCGTCGGACATGATCACCATCGGGAGCGGCCTAAAGTACAAGAGCCGCTCCGAGTTTCTCAGGTCCGAGGCGCTCGTGGCGACGCACGCCGAGCCGGGCCCCGGCTCTGGCAGCGTCGTGATGACCACCGTCAACCTCAAGCGGATGGAGGGCGAGACGGAGGCCGACGACGGCACGCGCGTCCCGTGCAGGTTCCTCGGCTCCGACGGGGCGTGCACGCTGCACCCGGGGCGGCCCGGCGTCTGCTACATGTACCCCTTCTCGGCGTGGATCGAGTCGGAGGGCGGCATGGCGCGCGTCCACGCCTCGTACCAGTTCGACGGGTGCTGCCCCGGGTTCTACCTCGACCGCGGCACGGATCCCATGCGGGACGTGCTCGCAGAGTACTCTGGGATAATCCACGGCTATGTGATGGAGGCCGAGCGCACCGCGCGGGAGGGCCTCTCGTCGGTAAGCATCGCCTAGGCGCGCGCCACCTTTAGCAGGTTGCCCATCCGGATCTCCATGCCGAACCTGGCCTCGTTGCGCTTCATGTACCTGAATATCGTCAGCAGGTCCGGCAGCGACCTCACGACGCTAAAGTCCCTGCGTATCTTGGCCCTCACGAACCTGAACACGCGCCCGTACACCTCGTAGTGCTTTTCGACGGCCCTCTCGTAGGCCGGCACGTCGTCAAGGTGCTCCATGAAGATGTCCGCGCACTGCATGGACGGGATTATCCCCTCGCCGAGCAGCGGGTAGACGGTCCCGATCGACTCGCCGACACCCACGACCTTGCCGGAGCTGTACGGCCTGCACATGTCCGGTGTGGCAAGCCGTATCGGGCGCCCCTTTGTCTGCACTATCCTGCCGCCGTGCTCCCTTACGAACCCGTCGACGGCCTTTATGTGCCCCTTGTTGTAGTCGCCGGCGCCGACGTGGGCCGCGTTTTCGCCCAGCGGAAAGTACCAAAAGTACCCCGACATGCCGGGGAACGGCTCGATGTAAAAGTCCTCGAACGGGACGCCGCCCTCGTACACGACCTTGTGCTCGTAGGTCGGCAGGAAAAAGTCCTGCTCGAGCTTTGGCAGGTACGACCTGTGGAACCCCGTGCAGTCTACCACCCTGTCGTACCCGTCCAGCTCCGAGAGGGGCGGGGCGCTCCCGTACCTGACGTCGTGCCCGGCCAGCAGGTCCTTTATGAGGCGGAGCTTGTCATAGGTGCACAGCCCCGACAGCCCTATCCCGAACTCGCTCCCGTCGGACATCCTCACCTGCATCCTCTTGCCGTCGTGGATGAGGTACCTTGCAAAGTCCATGCCGGCCCTCCCGCAGAACCCCTCGAGCTCCCCCTTGATCGTCCCCCAGGCGCAGATCGAGTCGTGCCTCTCCTCGGCGGCCCTCTCGAACCCGGTGACCTCGTGGCCGGCGGCCGCCAGCCTCGCCACCAGGTAAGAGCCGGCGACGCCCATCCCCATGACGGCGACCTTCATGGCGCGGGCCGCGCGCAGGCCCAATAAATACCGCGGCCGCCCGCGCGCCTAGTGGCGCCTACTCGACGAGTATGGCCGGCTTGAAGGGCCTCGCGTGGGCCGCCTTGCCCCTCGGGTCGCGGATCCCCGGCGCCCCGGCCTCGAGCACCTCGATCTCGGCGCCAAACTCGGCGCGTGCAAGCGGCGCCAGCTCGTCCCGCAGTATGGCCGCCTCGTCAAGCGGGCCGGCCGCCAGCCGGTCGGCGCGCGCCTCTGCCGTCTCGGAGAGCACCTCCTTGAGGCACTTTTGCACGAACCCGGGGTCCTTCTTGACCCAGGCCGTCTCGGCGCCTGCGAGGAGCCCCCTCATCACCGACTTCATGTCCGCCCCGCCGCCCGCCGCCGCCCCGAGTATCGCCTGGTAGGCGGCGCGCGCCCGAGCGCCCGCCGCATAGATCGTGATCCTTGACGGGCTCATCCCCGTGGTGCGCAGTATCCTTGCAATGTCCTCCATGGTCCCGCTTACCAGCCCCTCGGAGCTTGCCGCCGCGCCGTCCGCGGCGCCGCCCGGCTCCGGCCACGGCGACCTTGCCGCCGTGCCCCCGCCGCCGAGCCTCTCCCACATCTCGTCGGCCGCGTGCGGCGCGAACGGCGAGAGCATCAGCACCCTCGCCTCGAGCACCCTCCTCTCTATCGACGGGTCCGGCTCCTTCCCCTTGGACCTTGACCTCCTGCGCCACCACTGCAGGTCCGACTCGATGTCAAAGAGGACTGCGCGAAGCGCCTCGCGCAGCCTCATCCCCTCCATCGACGAGGTTGCCGCCAGGACGGTCCTGCGCAGCCTCTCGAGCATCCACCTGTCCTCGGCCGCCGGCGCCCCCGGCCCGGCGCCCCCGGGGCCGCACGATCCGAGCAGCGCCTCGAGCCTTTTGGATATCCCGGGCACGGCCCCCATGTCCATGTCCGCGTCCTGGAGGAGCTCTGCCGAGAGCAGGGTGGCAAGGCGCACCGGGTCGGCGCCGTGCTCGGCGACCGCCGCGCGCAGCGGCACGATGTTCCCCATGCTCTTTGACATCTTCTTGCCGTCCATCAGCACCGACCCGTTCACCACTATCTGCCTCGGCCAGTGCTCCCTCGGGAAGAGCGCCGCGTGGTTCATCACGAAGAACGTCAGGTGGTTCGGCACGAGGTCCCTCCCGGAGTGGCGCGAGTCCACCGGGTAATAGTACAGGAACTCGTCCCTCATCCTCGATATGGCGGGCGAGGGCGGGTCCCCGATCCCGAGGAAGACGTGGTCGAGCGCCCCCGGCGTCAGCTCGTCCGGCGATACCTCTCCGGCGCCGACGAACCTTGCCACGACATAGAACGCCATGTAGATTACAGAGTCCGACAGGCTCTCCACTATCCAGTCCCCGTCCCACGGGAGCGGCGTGCCGAGTCCGCGCTGCCTGGCGCACGCCCGCTCGCGCAGCCACTCTAGCACGCGCGGGAACTCCTGCTTTATTGCGGGCGGAAGGACCTCCATGGCGCCGAGGCACGAGGCGGCATCCCTCTTCCATGCGTCGTCCCCGTAGTTTAGGAACCACTGGTCGTCAAGCACCCTGACCACGCACCTCTCGCCGCACCTGCACTTGACCTCGGCGTCAAGCTCGAGCAGCCTCCACGGGACGGCAAGCCCCTCGCGCGCCGCGTCCCGCGCCTCTGCGACCCTCATGCCCGCAAGGTCCCCGCACGCGCCCGTCATCCTGCCGCCATAGAACTCCTTGCCATAGATCTCCGACGTGGCCTCCTCGAGCCGCCGGTCGTCCTGGTCCTTTATGCCCAGCCTCTCGCACGCCTCGCGCGCGGGACAGTCCCCGAGCCCCTCGGTCTCTATTATCGTGACCGGCTCCGGCAGATCATCGCCCCCCAGGTCGGCGAGCGCCTGCCAGTCGTACGGCGCGTGGGCCGGCACCGACATCACCAGCCCCGTGCCCGTGCCGGGGTCGGCGAACCGGGCCGGCAGCACCGGCACCGGCGGCCCCCCGTGCGGCGGCTCGGCGGACGCGCCGACGAGCTCCGAGCCGCGGACGGTCCCCCTCGGCTCTACATCCCTGCCGAGGTGGACGAGCTTTGCGGCGCACTCCTTGGATATTATCCACTCCTCGCCGTCGACCGCGGCCACCTCGTACTCGACGTCCGGGTTTGCCCAGATGTTGGTGGCGCCGTGGACCGTCTCGGGGCGCAGCGTCGCGACCGGGATGCGCCTGCCGCCCGATTTGAACAGCATGACATCGTACTCTGTGAACGAGGGCTCGACGTCCCCCATCGTGTCGTGCTGGGAGACGGGGTTCCCGTCGGCCGGGCACCACCCGACCGGGTGCGACCCCCTGCCGATGAGCCCCCTGTCGCGCAGCCGGAGCACCTGCCACTCGACGAACCTCCTGTAGGCCGGGTCCACTGTGGTGAACTCGCGCCTCCAGTCTATCGAGTATCCTATCTCGATCATGCCGCGCCTTATCTCGGCGCGGAAATAGTCCGCTATCTTCATGGGATCGACGAACGTCGCGATCGCATCATCGGGCACCCCGAATATGTCGCGCAGCCCCGAGAGCACCTCGGGGTCGCCGTCTTTTATGCGCCGCGCCATCCCCAGTATCGGGGTCCCCGTATAGTGGAACCCCATCGGGAAGAGCACGTTGTACCCGCGCATGCGGCAGTACCTTGCATGCACGTCCGCTATGGTGTACGTCCTGCCGTGCCCGAGGTGCTGCGGCGAGTTGGGGTACGGGTAGGCGACCGTGATGAATTTCTTCTCCCTCCTGTCCGGCTCTGCCTCAAAGTCGCGCCCCTCCTCCCACCTTGCCTGCCACTTTGCGTCTATGTCCCGCCAGTTCATCGCGCTTCCCCGAGCATGATCCTTCTTGCCGCCTCCTCTGCCGCGCCCCGCCCGGACGCGTCCCTGCCGCCGCCCCGGGCGAACCGCGCGTCGCCGCCGGCCGACCCGCCGAGCTCGCCTGACACGGCGCGGGCGATCTCGAGCGCGTCCCTGCCCGACTCGGGGCCGCAGTACGCGACCACGCGGACGGTCGGCCCCGCCTCGAATATCCCGCAGTACGAGGCACCCCCGTCCCTTTCGACCAGCCTGCCGCCGAGCGTCGTGTGGAAGAACTCGTCGCGCCCCGTGTGGAACGCCGCGGATCCCGCGCGCTCTATCCCCGCGTCCCCGCCCGACTCGATCCCCTCGATGATGGCCGCTATCTCTGCGCGCGCGGCCTCCCTCGAGCCTGCCCTCTCCGCCTTTCTCCTGGCGTCGTCGGCCTCTGCCTGCGCGCGCCTTGCCGACTCTGCCTCGCGCCCGGCGTCCACGCCGGCGGCCGCCTCGCCGGAGACGAACTCGAGGCGCACGACCCCGTCCTGGACCCTCTTTGTCCTGGTTATGCGGATCTTGCCTATCTCCCCGGTGCTGCGCACGTGCGTCCCGCCGCACGCCTCGACGTCAACGCCGCGTATCGAGACCGTCCTGACCTGGCTGACCGGCACGACCCCGCCCTGGTATATGCCGAACCCGTGCTCGCGCTCGGCCTCGCCCCGCGGCGACACCCTGATGTCGACCGGCAGGTCGGCCGCGACCGTCCTGTTGGCCTCCTCCTCGATCCGCCTCGTCTGCTCGCCTGTCAGCGGCGAGTGGTGCGTGATGTCCAGCCTGGCGTGGTCGTGGTCCTTGAACGCCGAGTGCTGCCAGACCCAGGATCCGAGCACGCCCCTTGACGCGGCGTTGAGCACGTGGGTGCTGGTGTGGTTCTTTGTTATGGCGCTCCGCCTCCCCGCGTCGACCGCGCATCTCACGGTGGATCCCTCGGCCGGCAGGTCCCCCTCCACCTGGTGTATGATGACGCCTGCGTGCTTTTGCACGTCGGTGACGCGGGCGCCCCCTATGGTGCCGTGGTCGGGTTCCTGCCCGCCGCCGCGCGGGTAGAACGCGGTGCGATCCAGGACGACCCCGCCGCCGGAGCGCAGCACGCGCGCCTCGAACTCGAGCGGGTCGTCCCCGTAGTAGAGCGGCTCCGTCTCGGGCAGGCCGCCGGCGAGCGCTGCCGCGCCCGCCTCCTTTTTGGCCGGCCTCCGTATCTCGTCAAGCCCCGCATAGAACTCCGGGGGGACCCGCTCGATTATCCCCTCCTGGACCAGATAGTCGGGGGTTATCCCGTCCGACTCGTAGAGCGTGACCAGCTGCGCCGGCGTCGGGTTGCTCACGCGCGAGGCCTTCTTTTTCATCGCCTCGAGAGAGCCGGCGTACCTTGACCCCTCGATGGCAAGTATCTCCTTTACGTCGCCCCGCCTCTCGTCCAGCTCCGGGTACGTGCCGCGAAGATAATCCACGTGCGCGTCGACCAGGGCCGCGACGTCAAGGCCCCCGAGGCGCCCGGCGGCCGCCATGACGCGGCGCAGCATCATGCGCAGGTTGTGCCCGCCCCCGACGTTGCTCGGCAGGGCGCCGTCCGATATGGCAAAGACGAGCGTGCGCACATGGTCGGCTATCATGTAGGCCGTCTCCAGCGGCGCCACCTCCTTCTCATAGTCGCGCACGGTGATGCCCGCCTCCCTCATCACCGCCTCCCTGGCCCCGGGATCGCCCTCCTGCGCGCGCGCCATCGCGGCATAGTACCTGGCCGCGATGCCCGGGTCGGAGTTGCCGGCGCCGGCCGCCTCGAGCACGGCGCCGCCAAAGCAGCAGTCATAGGCCGTCGGCGTCCCGCACGTTATCCAGGCCAGCCTCTCAAGCCCCGCGCCCATGTCGATTATCCTCCGCTGAAGGCGCCTCCTCTGGCCGCCGGCCCACTGGAACTCCGTGAACACGGCGTTGCCAAGCTCCAGCCCGCCGACAAAGTACTCGAGCGACGGGCCGAACGAGCCGCCGCCCTCCCACGCGTCCTCGACGAAGACCACCCTCTCGGGCGGTATCCCGAACGGGCCCGTCAGCAGCCCAAAGTCAAGCTCTATGCACCTGTCCTTCCAGTACCCGCCGGGGCCGTCGACGGCGTGCTGCCCCACCATGCAAAAGCTCGAAAAGTGCCTGCCGGTGACGCCAACGTTCTCGATGTCCTTGAAGCGGAGGCACGTCTGCGGGACCACCAGCTGGTCGGCGGGCAGCTCGAATACGACCTCTGATCCGACCACCCTCTGAAAGTCCACCACCGACGCTATGGTAAAGTGCAGGTCGTCGCGCCACCTGCAGACTGTCGGGTACCTGCCGACCGACTCGTGGCCGTTGGCCGTAAAGAACCCCTCGACCTGCCGCCATGCCTCCGCGTAGTCGAACCGCCGCGCGGTGGGCGGGTCCCCGATGAACGAGAACGCGTCGGGCGAGTGCTCGGGACACGACTCTGACGGGCCGAGCGTCCAAAAGTGCCTCCCGCACCGGCAGCGCCTCCTCTCAAAGCCGCGCTCGGCAAAGAGGGCCGTCCCGTAGTGGGTGTCGGGGTCGGCGGCGAACTCGGCGAGTATCTCGTCCTTCATCCGGCGGGGGCCGCGGCCGGCCGGTATTAAATCAGACCCGCCACGGCGGGGAGGAGGCGTCCAGCACGTCGACGGGGAGGAGCCTGCCTATGGTGCCGGCAAAGGCCGCAATGTCGGCATCGCGGCTTGCAAGGACCGACCTGCCGGCGCCGGCGGCGAGGACGGCCGTCGCCAGTATCTCTATATCCTTGGTGCCGCCGTGGGGCGGCTGCGTCCGCCTCGTGCCCGCGTCCAGCGCGGCCCAGGGGGCATGGTGCTTTATCATGGACCACCTGTCCCTCTCGGCCGCCGCCCCCGGGTCGGTCCTGGCCGCCGCGTACGCCCCCTCGGCGGCCCTGTACGCGCCGCGGTCATAGTCGGTCGGCATCGGTATGCCATCAAAGATCCTCCTCGCCTTCCTGGCGGCCCGGCCGAGTATCTTGTCCCTGTTCTTGCCGAGATCGATCCCGTGGTCGGGCGATATCTTGTACCTTGCCACCCCGTACACCTCCTTGGCTATGACGCTTGGCACCCTGAGGTTCCCGCCTGCAACGGCCCTGTCAAGCAGGGCCGCCATGGCGGCGGGGTTCGGCAGCCTCTTGCGGGACTTTTTCTTTCTGGCGTTGATCCTGTACGCCTCGAGCCCCACGAGGCAGTCTATCCAGACGTTCGTGTCGGCGACCAGGGGCCGCCCCTCGTAGGATGCCGGGTCCATCGCCCGGATCACCCCCGCCTGGTAAATTAAAGGGATCTGTGGGCGATTACGCCTATGATTCGGGCCTTGGGGCACGGATCCCCCGGGCGCCCCGGCACCGGCCCCCGGCAAGCGGGGACGATCATCCGGAACGCCGGCAGCCGCCGCCGGAGGCATGGAAGGGGGCCCGGGGCCAAAGACCCGGATCACAGACGGAATCAATGTTATTTTGAAAATAAATACTGATTATTACTTGGGGATAAATTCTCAAATCCGTAAAACAGCATATTGTCATCACCGGGAACGGGTTGAAAGTCAAATTGTGTATAATAATTGTACAATTTTACATTAGCAGGATCAAGTACCAGCCCGGTACAACCCAGATACTGTGGAATATGGTTTGCCATGTTGATCGACCAATAAAGCATGCATTTTCCCACTCCTTTGTATTTATCACCTTCTTGTCTGGCAAGGCGATCAAGCGATATCATGGGTATCGTAATCGGCTCATTCGTAACCTTGTCACGTTTGGTATCTGTATACATGCATAATGTTACAAAGCCGGCCAAGACGTCGTTCCTATCATGCCACACATACGTTGTGCTATATCGCTTGCATTGGTCGCCAAGAGCATAGTCCCTCAAGTATGATTCCATTGCTGGTTTTAGATGGCCAGTCCTAAATTCCCAAATTCCGGGTGTGCTAGAGCTTGTTCCAGAGCAGACGAAATTTTTGTTAAATGATCCTGGGTTTATCACTGTCACTCCTGTATCTCGTTCCATTGAATACTTCTGCCGCCGCCCTATCGACCTTCTTTTTGGTATCTGATCTATAGTGCAGCTCATAATTAATTTTCAAAAGAAAAAGGCGCACGTTGAAAGGTTTTTAGATCCCCCGTGCAGGGGGTCGGCCATGACGAACGCAAGAGAGATGCGCAGTCACATAAGGAGGATGA
>UYNY03000113.1 GCA_900620265.3 Nitrosopumilaceae archaeon
CCTACGTGATAAAGCTTGCCGGGGTCGAGGTCATGAGCATCGATACGACGTCGGCCACCGAGGACTATACCATAGAGTATACGTGCAGGGATGCTGCGACCAACGAGAGCGCCGTGGCGACGAGGGCCGTCAGCATCACGCGCCCGGCGACTGACACGCGGCCCGACCTCATGCTTGATAGCAACAACACTACATTCGAGGTCGGGACCGACGCGCCGGGCGCCACGTGCACCGACGTGGAGGACGGCACGTTTGACGCCGTGCGCACCGACCCCGCCGGCTATGATGTCAACGAGGACTCGTTCGGGTTCGCCGAGGGATCCCGCGCAATCGAGTACAGGTTCGACTTTACGTGCACCGACTCTGACGGCAGGACCGACACCGGCCATGCCATCCACACCCAGGTCAGCAACGTGCCGCACCTGGCGATCACCGGGATCAACTACGGCGCGGACGGCAAGCAGACGTTCGAGTCGCTGACCTTCCACAGGTCCGGCAACAACCCCTCGTTTGACGACGCAAAGTGCTACTTCCACACGACCGGCGAGTTCAAGGCCCTCGACAACCGCATAGTGATAACCGGCGAGGACGACGAGGGGGTCCCCAAGAACAACGATATGAGCACCGAGCTGCAGGACTCCATCAGGCTCAACCTGGGCTGGCACCTCATAACCCACACGTGCACGATCGAACCGGGCAAGTCAAACTCCATATCCCAGACCATCTACACCATAGCCAGGGACAACCCGGTCATCAACACCGGCCCCGCGGAGGTCATCCACCCGCTCGGCGACACCTTTGAGCACGCGGCAAGGTGCACCTCTGTCCTGGACGAGGCCATAGAGATGGAGGATCCGGACATAGTTGATGCGGGCGGCGTCACCGTCGCCAGGATCGACGGGTCGACCCCGGCGGGCACGTACACTGCCACCTACTCGTGCACCCAGGAGATACCCGAGAACGCCAACCACCTAGAGGGCACCCTCACGGCGGCCCAAAGGTCCGTCATGATCGTCGTCTCGGACGGCGTGGGCCCCGACCTCCGCGTCCCATCAGGCAGGGTAATCCACGAGCAGGGCGCCGCCTTTGACGTCAATGATCATGCGACCTGCACCGACGGGTCCGGCACGATGGACATATCAATCGACCCGGTGATAGACGCCTCTACCCAGGCTGACACGTACGAGACCATAATCTCGTGCACCGACGGCACCAACACCCGGACGGCGCCGCTGACCGTCGTGGTCAGGGCGCCCGGCATGCCCGTCATCACCCCGCCGGGCGACTCTTACCACCTCCAGCACTTTGTCACGATCCCGGGGGCGACCTGCACCGACCCGGAGGAGGGCCTGCTGGAGACGACCCACGTGATAACGGACGCCGCCGGGACGGTCATCCCCGAGGCGGATGTCGACCGCGGCAGGCACCTTGTCACCTACTCGTGCACGGACTCTGCCGGCAACGAGGCCGAGCCTGCCAACGCGACGATCCACGTGGGCCGCGCCGGCGACACGCTGCCGCCCGTGATAACTATGGCCGGCTATTCCGTCATATACCACCAGCTTGGCACGCCGTACGTCGACCGCGGCGCCACCTGCCATGATGACAACTATGGGGACCTGCCGGTCGCCGTGGCGACCCCCGACGGCCCCGTCGACTATAACAGGATCGGCACGTACAGGATCGCCTACTCGTGCCAGACCCCGCAGGACGGCGACGTCACTGCCACGAGGTACGTCCGCATAGTGTCGAGCGTCCCGGCGGACTCTGCGGCGCCCATGGTGGACCTGCCGCAAGAGATAGAGAGAATAGTATCTGGCGCGGCGGCCACCGCCCCGCCGCCGGGGATAATAGACCGGGACGGCAACGCCGTGTACGTGCCCGCGCCGGATCCGGGCTCCGAGCCGGCGCACGAGAGGTCCATCCGGCATGCCGCCGGCACGCCGTTCACCCCGCCGCGCGGCATCTGCAACGACGGCGACGACGAGGACGGCAACAGGATCTACGCGCTGGCCAACCATACCCACTCGATAACGGAGGCGACGCCGGCCGGATCCACCGAGGATGTGACCTATACGTGCAAGGACCCGGCCGGCAACACCGTCACGAGGACGCTGCACGTGATGGTCGAGGAGGACGCGGCCGCCCCGCGGATAGCCCTGATAGGGCCGGGGACGGTGACGATGGCCCCGGGCGCCCAGTATGTGGAGCGCGGCGCGACCTGCACCGACGGGTTCACGCCGCCCGGCACGCAGCTGCTCCCGAGGATATCGGGCGACCGCGTCCTGTCCAGGCCCGGCTCCTACGACCTCGAGTACGTCTGCGTGGACGCATCCGGCCACGCCTCGCCGATACTGGGCAGGACCATCCTGGTGCGCTCTGACGGGTCCGGCGAGGAGGACTGGCTGCTGAACCCGACGTTCGGCAGGTCGTGGATAACGGACGGCCAGCAGGTGCGCGGCGGGTTCGCGTTCAACGGCAGGTCCCTTGATATCACGGACAACTTCCACACCGGGCTCGAGCGGATGACCGTCCGGGTCGGCAGCGACAACACCATCACGATGAAGGCCTATTCCGAGCGGGACCTTGAGCGGTTCACGATATATCTCGGGGTGCCGGACGTATCGCGGGCGACCGCCGCCGACGCGGCCATCCACGTGGACCTGCGGCGCGACTATATGGTGCCCGCCCAGTATATCGTCGCCTCCGTCTCGCACGACCAGGCGATGCCGCTGGTCCAGCCAAACTCGACCGCGGCGTCGGTCTCGGCGGCAAGGTGCGGCGCCGGGGACGCCGAGTGCACCGTGGTCGAGGTCTCGTTCAGGGTGATGGCGCCGCTCTCCTCCGACATAGTAGCGATAGCGGCGATGGACACGGAGCGCAGGTTCACCGTCTCGTATGTCAACGACGGGGTCCGCTTTGACGGGGCCTCCATGCTGCCGGCAGAGACTGCCTCGTTCGTCATCAAGCGGGGCAACCAGCACCCGGCCGAGTGGGTGCACCTGGTCAGGGAGGACTGGAGGTACAACCTCTGGGAGGACCAGCACGGGTTCGCCTGGGTGCGCAACTCTTACGGGTCGTGGGAGCAGGTGACGCGCGCCGGCTTTGAGAGGCTGGCCGACCCCGAGGTCTCCATCGTGACGCGCAACCACGACAGGTTTGCAGACATGCTAGAGCGCGAGCGCGAGCGGGCGGCGCTAGTATTCAACGCCACGGAGCTCGAGCGCGAGGTGGGCGGGTCGTTCTCGCACGACGCGCCCGTCCGGGTGGAAAAGCTAAAGGATCCTGCCATACTCGAAAAGCTAAAGATAGAGGAGCTCGCGGCGCTAGAGTACCTGGAGGGGGCGAGGTAGGGGCGGCCGGGCCGCCGGGGGCCCACTCATGTTAAATAAGGGGTATCCGGAACCCCCTGCATGGCCCTGCAGCTGGAGATGGACGAGGCGAGGCGGCACATGTACCTGCTGCTACGGGCCCCCGAGGGCCTGATCCACTCCGAGGAGATCTCAAAGACCGAGAGGATCCACGAGGCTCTCTTTGTATTCAGGAGAACCAGGCGGCTGCCGCCCGGCGACCTTGTGATAAAAAAGGACGGCTGCCACAGCCCGTCACTGGATATGGCGCTGAAAGAGGCCGTGGAATCGGGCGAGGTCGTGCGCAAGATGGAAGGCGGTGTCGAGCGCTACTCGCTGACTGACCGGGGGCTTGCAGAGTCAAAAGGGCCGTGGGACGCCGCCGAGAGGCTCGAGAGGATAGAGGCCGTCGAGGCAAAGTACTATGTGAACGACATAACCGACAGGGAGCTTGTCTCGTTCCTGTATGGAAAGTTTCCCGACACGTGGACGGATCCGGCCATGAAGAAAAAGGGGCTGGCGTGGGGGTTCGAGGCGGCATGCTCCATGTACGACCGTGCAAAGGTGTCGATCGGCGGCGGCGCGCGCATGGCGGGGATGGACTATGAAAGCTTCATGAGAGCGCTCATGGCGGCCGGATACATGAAGTGCAACAAGAGCGCGGAGGAGATGCAAAAAAATGTCGATGAGATCATTAATCATAGTAATGCTAATTGACACCAATATCTGGATCTACCTGTATGAGACGGGACTGACGTGGGTGATCCGTGAAATCACAAAGCTGCCCGGGCACGAGGTGTGGATAACAGGCTGCGTTCGTCGCGAGCTAGACAATCCAGAGTACGGCGGCGTTTACGCCAGGACTGACGGTATGCTTGATGACGGGACGGTCGTCACCGCCGTGATTCCGGGGCAGGATCCAAACATGCCGTCAACCTACGAAGAGGCCGAAGATGAGCTGATCGCCCTAGTGGAAGCATCACTGGGCAAAGAATCCGGCTTGATCGTCACAAATGACGAGCAGGCACAGCGCAAATGCGTTAGCAGTGGTATCAGATCGCTTGACATGGCCGAGTTTCTCATATGGTGCTGCAACCAAGGTGTACTGGGACACGATGATGCCGTGGACGGCTTTGATGATCTTGCAAAGGGTGGCCTCGTGTTAAAGATCTCCAGACAAAAGTTCATAGACACGATTGCACGATCTCCCGCGCCGACCAGGCGCGGCCGCGCAAGCGGGAGACGGGGGGATGGCTCCCTTGGATCCTGACGAGGCGAAACGTCACATGTACCTGCTGCTACGGGCCCCCGAGTTTGAGCGCGGCTCTGAAAGGATCACAAAGGCCGAGAGGATCCACGAGTCCTTGTTCGTATTCAGGAGGACTAGGCGGCTGCCCGCGGGCGACCTTGTGATCAAAAAGGACGGCTGCCACAGCCCGTCCCTGGATCTGGCGCTGAAAGAGGCCGTGGAGTCTGGCGAGGTCACACATGAGAGGGATGGCGGCCTTGATAGGTACTCGCTGACAGACAAGGGGATCGGGGCGGCAGTCGACGCGTGGGACGCCGCGGACCTGACCGAGAGGGTCGATGCCAGCATGTCAAAGGACCAGGTGGCGGACATCAACTACAGGGAGCTCGTCTCGTTCCTGTACGGCGAGTTCCCCGACACGTGGGTGGATCCTGCGATGAAGGAAAAGGCGCTGGAGTGGGGGTTCGAGGCGGCCTGCTTGATGCACGACCGGGCAAAGGTGTCGATCGGCTGCGGCGCGCGCATGGCGGGGATGGACTATGAAAGCTTCATGAAGGCGTTCATGGCGGCCGGATACGTCATGTGCAAGGGAACCGATGAGGAGATGGAAAAGTTTGTCGATGAGCTTATTGAGCGTAATAATGCCAATGTGCGCCAGCATCCGGACGAGACGGACAGGGTGGCCGGCGGCGTGCCCGCCCGCGGTTCCGGGCCACAAACGGGTTAAATAGGGGGCCCGGAAACACCCCGGCATGGCACTTCAGCTGGAGACGGACGAGGCGAAACGGCACATGTACCTGCTGCTACGGGCCCCCGATTTCAAGCGGGGCTCAGAGGGGATCCCCGCCGCAGAGAGGATCCACGAGGCTCTCTTTGTATTCAGGAGGACCAGGCGGCTGCCGCCCGGCGACCTTGTGATCAAAAAGGACGGCTGCCACAGCCCGTCCCTGGATCTGGCGCTGAAAGAGGCCGTGGAGTCTGGCGAGGTCACACATGAGAGGGACGGCAACGTCGAGCGCTACTCGCTGACAGACAGGGGGCTTGCAGAGTCAAAAGCAGCGTGGGACGCCGCCGAGCGGCTCGAGAGGATAGAGGCCGTCGAGGCAAAGTACTATGTGAACGAGATAACCGACAGGGAGCTCGTCTCGTTCCTGTATGGAAAGTTCCCCGACACGTGGACGGATCCGGCCATGAAGAAAAAGGGGCTGGAGTGGGGGTTCGAGGCGGCATGCTCCATGTACGACCGTGCAAAGGTGTCGATCGGCGGAGGCGCGCGCATGGCCGGCATGAGCTATGAGGGTTTCATGAAGGCATTCATGGCGGCCGGATACGTCATGTGCAAGGGGACCGAGGAGGAGTTGGAAAAGTTTGTCGATGAGCTTCATCAGCGTAATACTGCTAATTGACACCAATATCTGGATCCACCTGTATGAGACGGGACTGACGTGGGTGATCCGTGAAATCACAAAGCTGCCCGGGCACGAGGTGTGGATAACAGGCTGCGTTCGTCGCGAGCTAGACAATCCAGAGTACGGCGGCGTTTACGTCAGGACTGACGGTATGTTTGACGACGGGACGGTCGTCACCGCCGCGATTCCCGGCCAGAATCCGAACACGCCGTCAATCTACGAAGAAGCTGAAGATGAGCTGATCGAGCTAGTGGAGTTATCACTGAGTAAAGAATCCGGCTTGATCGTAACGAATGACGAGCAGGCACAGCGCAAATGCAATGGCAGAAGCATCAGATCACTTGACATGGCCAAGTTTCTTATATGGTGCTGCAACAAAGGCTTACTGGGGTACGACGACGCCGTGGACGGATTTGATAGTCTTACAAAGGATGGCCCCGTGTTAAAGATCTCCAGGCAAAAGTTCATTGACGAGATTTCACGATCTCCCTCGCCGTCCAGGCGCGACCGCGCGAGCGAGAGACGGGGGGACGGCTCCCATGGATCCTGACGAGGCAAGGCGGCACATGTACCTGCTGCTCCGGGCCCCAGATTTCAAGCGGGGCTCAGAGGGGATCCCCGCCGTAGAGAGGATCCACGAGGCGCTCTATCTATTCAGGAGCACCAGGCGGCTGCCGCCCGGCGACCTTGTTATCAAAAAGGACGGCTGCCACAGCCCGTCCCTGGATATGGCGCTGAAAGAGGCCGTCGAGTCGGGCGAGGTCGTGCGCGAGACAGTGGGAGGCATCGAGCGCTACTCGCTGACCGACAGGGGGCTTGCAGAGTCAAGGGGGCCGTGGGACGCCGCCGAGGAGAACGAGAGGATAGAGGCCGTCGAGGCAAAGTACTATGTGAACGAGATAACCGACAGGGAGCTCGTCGCGTTCCTGTATGCAGAGTTCCCAGAGACGTGGACGGATCCGGACATGAAGAAAAAGGCAAGGGAGTGGGGGTTCGAGGCGGCCTGCTCGATGCACGACAGGGCAAAGGTGTCGCTTACCACCGGCTCTTGGATGGCCGGCATGACCTATGAGGGGTTCATGAAGGCGTTCATGGCGGCAGGATACGTCATGTGCAAGGGGACCGAGGAGGAGTTGGAAAAGTTTGTCGATGAACTTCATCAGCGTAATAATGCTAATTGACACCAATATCTGGATCGACCTGTATGAGGCGGGACTGACGTGGGTGATCCGTGAGATCGTCAAGCTGCCCGGGCACGAGGTGTGGATAACAGGCTGCGTCCGCCGCGAGCTAGACAATCCAGAGTACGGCGGCGTCCATGCCAGGACTGACGGTATGTTTGACGACGGGACGGTCGTCACCGGCAGGGTTCCCAGACAGGATCCGTCCAAGCCGTCCATCTACAAAAAAGCCGAGGATGAGATGATCGCACTAGTGGAAGGGTTACTGGGCAAGGAATCGGGCTTGATCGTGACGAATGATGATCAGGCGTTAGGTAAATGCCGCATTAGAAACATCAGATCGCTTGACATGGCCAAGTTTCTCATATGGTGCTGCGAGCACGGCGTACTGGGACGCGACGACGCCGTGGACGGATTTGATGATCTTGCAAAGGACGGCCCCGTGTTAAAGATCTCCAGACAAAAGTTCATCGACGAGATTTCGCGATCTCCCGCGCCGTCCAGGCGCGGCCGCGCGGGCAAGAGCAGGGGGGACGGCTCTCGTGGATCCTGACGAGGCGAGGCGACAAATGTACCTGCTGCTCCGGGCGCCAGAGTTCGAGCCGGACTCTGAGAGGATCCACGCCGTCGAGAGGATCCACGAGTCCCTGTTCGTCTTCAGGAGCGTCAGGAGGATGCCTGTCGGGGACTTTGAGATCAAAAAGGACGGCTGCCACAGCCCGTCGTTGGCGCTCGCGCTAGAGGAGTCGGTAAGATCCGGGGAGGTACTGCATGAGAAGATCGGAGATCTTGACAGGTACTCTCTGACCGCGGAGGGCGTCACCGCGGCCGGCGGGCCATGGGGCGCGGCAGACCCGCTTGAGAGGGAGGAGGCCGTCGAGACAAAGGACCAGATTGGCGGCACAAGCTATAGGGAGCTGGTCTCGTTCCTATACGCAGAGTTCCCGGAGACCTGGATGGATCCGGCCATGAAGAAAAAGGCAAAGGAGTGGGGCCCCGAGGCCGCATGCTCGATGTACGACCGGGCAAAGGTGTCGATCAGCTCAGCCGCGAGGATGCACGGGACGACGTACGAGGGGTTCATGAGGGCGTATGCTGCGGCGGGCTATGTCACGTTCAAGACGACAGCGGAGGAGATTGACGGGGATCTGGACGAGCTGGATGGCCCCACATGTCAGCAGCGCGGCTCACCCTAGCCCACGGTCCCGATCGTACTGCCGACCGGCCCCGCATCCGTGATCCCCATCCCCTGCGCCAAACGGGTTAAATACGGGCATGCCGCGTCCCACGGCATGGCCCTGCAGCTGGAGACGGACGAGGCGAGGCGCGGGATGTACATGCTGCTGCGCTCCACCGAGTTTAACCCCAATACCGAGAGGATCATGAGGGCCGAGAGGATCCACGAGGCGCTCTTTGTATTCAGGAGCATCAGGCGGCTGCCGCCCGGCGACTTTGAGATCAAGAGGGACGGCTGTTACAGTCCGTCGCTTGCACTGGCCTTGGAGGAGGCCGTTGAGTCGGGCGAGGTCATACACGGTACGGAGGGCGGCCTTGACACGTACCTGCTGACGGAGCGGGGGATCACGGCCGCGCATGATGCGTGGGACGCCGCCGACATTTACGAGAGGGCCGATGCCTCCGATGCAAAGTACACGGTCAGCGGGATAACCGACAGGGAGCTCGTCTCGTTCCTGTATGCAGAGTTCCCAGAGACCTGGACGGATCCGGCCATGAAGGCAAGGGCGAAAGAGTGGGGGTTTCAGGCGGCCTGTTCCATGCACGACAGGGGAAAGGTGTCGATTACCACCGGCTCTTGGATGGCCGGCATGGACTATGAGGGGTTCATGAAGGCGTTCATGGCGGCCGGATACGTCATGTGCAAGAGGAGCGCGGAGGAGATGCAAAAAAATGTCGATGGGGTTATCGAGCTTGGTAATGCTAATTGGCGCCGACATCCGGGCGAGGCGGACAGGGTGGCAGGCGGCGTGCCGGCCGCCCCGTCCCCCCAAACGTGTTAAATAGGGGGCGGCGCCGTCCCCCCGGCATGGCCCTGCAGCTGGAGACGGACGAGGCGAGGCGCTGCATGTACATGCTGCTCCGGGCGACGGCGTTCAGGCGTGGTTCCGAGGGGATCCCCGCGGCAGAGAGAATACACGAGGCGCTGTTCGTATTCTGGCGCCGCAGGCGGCTGCCTGGAGGCGACTTTGAGATCAAAAAGGACGGCTGTTACAGCCCGTCACTCGCGCTAGCCCTGGAGGAGGCGGTTCGGTCGGGCGAGGTCGCGCACGAGGTAGTCGGCGGCCTTGATGCGTACTCGCTGACCGAGCGGGGGATCGCCGCTGCAAAAGGGCCGTGGGATGCCGCCGAGCTGAGGGAGAGGGTCGATGCCAGCATGGCAAAGTACAAGATGGCGGACATCAACTACAAGGAGCTCGTCTCGTTCCTGTATGGATCGTTCCCCGATACGTGGAAGGATCCGGCCATGAAGGCAAGGGCGAAGGAGTGGGGGTTCGAGGCGGCCTGCTCGATGTATGACAGGGCAAAGGTGTCGATCGGCGGCGGCGCGCGCATGTCATACATGGACTATGAGGAGTTCATTTGGGCGTTTGCGGCGGCAGGATACACAACGTTCAAGACCACGGTGGAGGAGTTGGACAGGTTTATTGATGAGCTTCATGAGCATAATAATACTGATTGACACCAATATATGGATCTACCTGTATGAGTCAGGGCTGACGTGGGTAATCCGTGAAATCGCCAAGCTGCCGGGACACGAGGTGTGTATAACTGACGGCGTACGACGCGAGCTTGACAAGCCGGAGCACGGCGGGGTACATGCCAGGACTGACGGCATGTTTGATGATGGGACTGTTGTCACCGTTGAGGTCCCAGGGCAGGACCCGAACGGCCCGCCCATATATGAAGACGCCGAGAACGAATTGATTGAGGTGGTGGATAAAACACTGGACAGGAAATCCGGCATGATCGCCACAAATGACGATGAGGCACTAAACCAATGCCGAACACTGGGCATCAGAAATCTCGACATGGAACAGTTTCTCATATGGTGCTGCGACCTCGGCGTACTTGGGCGCTATGACGCCGTGGGCGGCTTTGACGATCTTGAAAAGTGCGGCCTGGACTTTAAAATCACCAGGGCAGAGTTCGTCGACCGGGTTTCACGGTCAGCCCCGCCCGGCCGCTCCGGCGGGGACGGCGCCGCCGGCAAAACCTGACGGGGCCGGGCCGCCCTAGGGGATCCCCCGGGCCGCGCATGGCCGGCGCACGCGCCATTGGCTCATATTGGGAGGCGGCGCGCCGCGCCTCCATGGAGATCCCAAGGGCCCTGCTTGATCCGGCCGCCAGATTCGAGATCGACGCCGGCGGCCCGCTCGCCCTCGAGGGCGTGCGCATCTCCGGCGGGGGCAAGGACGGCATCGTGCGCGGCGGCGCCTACCTCTCGGGCCCCTCGACGCTCAGGATGAGCGCCGTCATACGGGGCGACGAGTCCGCCCGCCTCACGGGCCTGATGCTCGGCCCCTCGCGCGACTTTGAGGTGGCCCGGATCACGGCCTCGACGCCGGACGGCGAGTACGAGCTGCGCGGCGGGCTGACTGACAGCGTGCAGCGCCCGGGCTCGACCGAGGTCGGGATCACCGTGACGTCGGTCCGCAGGCTCTGAGGCGCCCACAGGGTCGACATCCGGGGCGGCGTGGAGCCGATCGAGACGGCCGCAAGGGAGATCAACGGCGCGGCGGCAGGATAAGGACCGCCGCGTGCGGGTCCTTTGCAGACTGGCAGGATCCAGAGGGGAGGGCGACCCGGCGGCGCCATTTGGTACCTAGCGCCGAGGGGATCCCCGCGTAACCGCGGCGCGGCCGTACCTATTGCCCATATGGGCAATACAGATATAGCCTATTGGCAAATAGGGCATCCATGGCCGGCACCGAGGCAGGGAGGGAAAAGGCGCGGAGGATCCTGTACATGCTCCTGCATGTCCACGACAGCCAGTCAAAAACCAGCGAACCCATACCTGAACCAACCCTGCAAAACGAGATGTTCATCCTGACGGGCCGCAATCCCGCCTTTGGGCTGGAGTTCAACCTGGAGACCGGGGGCGGCAGGAGCCGGTGCCACAGCAGGGATCTTGCCGATACCATCAACGAGGGGATCCGTTCTGAATGCATCGTGGCGACCAGGGCCGCCGGTTGCACAGGATATGAGCTTGGCGGCAAGGGGCGAAAAATGGCAAGGGAGTGGTGGGACGAGGCGACCCTGTTTGACAAGGTCTCCGTCAGCAGCGCAAGGGGGTTTACCGACGATATGACGGAGGAGGAGGCAGTGGCCTACTTTGCCTCGACATCACGGAATATAATAAAGCCGGAAAGGCGCGAGGAATACGAGGGCTACAGGAGGGATCAGGCATGCTCGCTGTTTAAGAGGGGCAAGATCTCCACAAGGCGGGGGGCGGAAATCGCAGGGCTCCCCCTGCATGCATTTGTGACCGTACTGCGTGAAAGGGGCATCGATCCATACAAGTCCGTCAAGGAGGACAGCAGGCAGGCCGTGAATATGATTGATACTTCTAACTGATTCGAGCCTGTGGGACCACCTTGAAGACGTGGACCTGGTATGGATAATCAGGGCAATGCACAAAAAACACGGGCACTGTTTCAGGATTACGGAGGGCATATACGGTGAGTTGGTGGACGTTAAGGAGGGAGCAGCCGCGGTGGACGAGATGGTGGCGGAAGGGACAATATGCAAAATTCCACCGCCCAAACCCACACCGGATCTAAATTCCGACATAGCGCACCTAGGAAATGGCGAAATCGAGCTGATCTCCGCATTTTCAAATCTTCCAGAGAATGAACGCAAGATATCCAAGATTTTAACAGATGACAAGCAAGCCCTTGGAAGCATGCATCGACTTGAAATACCTAGCTCTGATATAACAGGCTTTTTGATAATGTGCTTCAGAGACGGCGAATTATCAAAGACCGGGGCCTTGAAAGTATATGACGATCTAAAATCAGGCGGCCATTATGAAAGCAACCTGCCTAGGGACAGGTTCGAAAGAGAGCTGGAATCCGCGTCCTCCGGCCGCCAAGGCCCCGACGAAAAATAACGCCCCCCGGTTCAGACAGGACAGGGGCGCGCCCGCACATCCCCGCGGATCCGGCACCGGGCCCGCGGCGCGGCAGGCTGGCCCTTGCACGTCGGGAACGGCCTCGCCCCCGAGTACGGCGCGGGGCGCCTTCGCGCAGCGGCTCAACTGCGGGCCGGGGCGGCGGGCCGGCTGACAGCGTGCAGCGCCCGGGCTCGACCGAGGCCGGGATCACCGTGACGTCGGTCCGCAGGCTCTGAGGAGCCCACAGGGTCGACATCCGGGGCGGCGTGGAGCCGATCGAGACGGCCGCAAGGGAGATCAACGGCGCGGCGGCAGGATAAGGACCGCCGCGTGCGGGTCCTTTGCAGAGTACATCCGCGACATGGAGGCCTGACGCGGGGCTATCCGCCGAGTGACGCGTCGTACCTGCGCCTGCTCCTCTCGTCCGAGAGCACCTCGTACGCCCTTATTATCCCGGCCATCCCGCCGCCGTCCCCGCCCCTGTCGGGGTGCTCTTTCTTTGCGAGCTCGCGGTACCTGGCCTTTATCTGGGCGGCCGTCGCGTCCCTCTCCACGCCGAGCACCGCATAGTGGTCCTGCGTGCCCGGATCCGGGCCCCGGTCCCGCCCCCCGACGTCCTCATAGTCGTCGCCCCACCCGTCCATGTACGAGCGCCGCGTCTTCTCGACCCTCGACGCGTGGTCCCCGCCGTCGTACGCGGTCCTCCTCCGCAGGATGACGTCCCGCGCCACGTACAGGAATATGCCGGCGGCGCCCGCCGCGAACCCCCCGAAGAGGAGCGCCTGCTCCTGGGGGGAGAGGGACGGGATCTCCGCCGCAAGGCGCGACGCGGCCAGGGCCAGCCCTGTCATGGCGCCCCGGGCCCCCCGAATCCATTTAACTCTTGCCGGGCCGCAAGCATGAAATACGGCACCGCCCCCGGGGGCGCCGTTGGACGGGGCGGCCCGCGCGAGGCGGATGCTCGAGGAGGGGGACCTTGAGGGGGCCCTGCGCCTGTGCATGTCGTGCCCCGAGGATCCGGACGTGCTCAACGTGATGGGCGCCTCGCTCCGCGGGCTCGGCAGGTACGGGGAGGCCGCGGCCTGCTTTGAGAGGTCGCTGAGGATGGACCCGCGCGACAGGGACGCCTCATGAGGGCGCAGAGGCCGTCGGGCGCCGCCGCCGCGCTGGCAGAACAGGCGTACTGGCTGGCAGAGGACGGCGAGCTTGGCGCCGCGCTGGAGATGTACAGGGCCGCGCTGCGCCGTGATCCGGGCAACGCCGGCCTGATGGTGGACGTTGGCGCGACGCTGCACAGGATGGGGGACGCGGAATCGGCCCTCCGGTCCTACGACGAGGCGCTCCGCGCCGCGCCCGGGCTCGCCGTCGCCCTGCTTGACAAGGGCGCCGCGCTCTACTCGCTCGGCATGTACGCCGAGGCGGCCGGCTGCTGCAGGGAGGCGCTCGCCGCCGACCCCGGGTGCCGCGAGGCGGGGCGCCTGCTTGCCGACTCTAAAAGACGCTCACGTCGCCGGGCGCCGGGCCGCCGGGCGCCCGCCCGCCCCCGCTGACGCCGTGCTCGGCCTCGAGGTGCCCCCTGAGGGCGTCAAGGTCGTCAAGCAGCATGCCGCAGACGCGGCACTCCGGGAGCGACTCGCGCGAGATGGGGACGACCATGCCGGGGCGGCGCCGGCCCGGCGTAATTAAACGTTGGAGGCGGCACCGGCCCCGATCCCCCGAATGGGTTATATCCGAACCCCCCGGATCCAGCACCGTGCTAGAGGACCTGATGGCCGGCCCGCGCGGGCTCGAGAGGGCGGCCGCCGGCGAGGACCTCTCCGTGGCCGACGGCGCGGAGATACTAGAGTCGGCCGCCGTCCACCAGATATCGGCGGCCGCGGACAGGGTCAGGCGGGAGAGGGCCGGCGATACGGTCACGTTCGCCGCCTCGTACTACATGAACTATACCAACGTCTGCGCGGCAAGCTGCCAGATGTGCGCGTTCTACAGGAAAAAGGGCGACAAGGAGGCGTACGCGCTCGAGCCGGCGGAGATAGCGGCCAGGGCGGCCGCCGCCGAGGGGATGGGGGCCACCGAGGTGCACATCGTCGGCGGGTTCCACCCGGACCTCCCCCTCGAGTACTATGAGGAGATGATCCGCTCGATAAAGTCGGCCCATCCTGCCCTGAACGTAAAGGCGCTCACGGCCGCCGAGATACTCTTCCTCTCCCGGATCACAAAGAACTCAGTCCGCGAGGTGCTCGCCCGCCTCAAGGCGGCCGGCCTCGACTCGATGCCCGGCGGCGGGGCCGAGCTCTTCCACCCCGAGGTGCGCCCCAGGATCGCCCGCGGCAAGTGCACGGGCCAGGAGTGGCTCGACGTCGCCAGGGAGGCGCACTCGATGGGGATACGCGGCAACGTCACGATGCTGTACGGCCACGTCGAGCGCCCCGAGCACGTGGCGGACCACCTGGCAAGGGTCCGCGACCTGCAGAGGGAGACGGGCGGGTTCATCACCATGATCCCGCTCAAGTTCAGCCTCGAGAACACGGAGCTTGAGCGCGACGGCGTCGAGCGCGAGTGCGCCGCCTCGTACGACCTAAAGGTGGTGGCGCTCTCGCGCCTCATGCTGGCCGGCGCCCTTGACAACATCTCCGTCTACTGGGTCGCGTACGGCCGCAAGCTGGCGCAGGTGGCGCTCTGCGGGGGCGGCAGCGACCTTGTCGGGACGGCGTTCTCCGAGGAGGTGTACCGCGCGGCGGGCCGGCCGACGGAGTCCTCCGTGGACGACCTTGCGGCCATGGCCGCCGAGATAGGCAGGCCGGCGGCGCAGCGCGACACCCACTTTGGGATACTGCGCCGGTTCTAGCGGCGCCTGCGCGCCCCAAAGCTCACGAGGACCAGCAGGAACCCGACGGCCGCAAGTATCCCGGCCAGGTTCAGCCACCCCGAGCTCTCGGCCTCTTCCAGGCTCGGGAGATTCCTCCCGTCCTGCAGCTCGCCCTCCGTCCCGGCCGGGGCCGACCCGGATATGGCGGCCGCCAGGACCAGCCCCGCGCAGACCATCGCCGCCCCCGCGGCCAGCATCCTCCTGTCGGCGTACATGCCGGATCCCGCGGCACACTCCTATATTATGCGTCGCCGCCCGGCGCGATCACCGGCCTGTGCGGGACCGGCAGCCCGGCCCCCTCGGCCATCTCAAAGAGCCTCCGTATCGACTCCTCGCCGGCCTCGCCCATCTCGACGGTCCTCTCGTTGACGTACATCCTCACGAACCGCCTGATCTCCTCCCGCGGCGACCCCCTCGCGTACCTCATCGCATAATCCAGGGCGTCCTCCTCGTGCTCCCTCCCGTATGTGATGGACTCGCGGAGGTGGCGGTCAAACCGGCCCACCGCGTCGCCTAGCGAGGCGCGCGCCACGTTCACCCCGAGCGGGACCGGCAGCCCGCCCGTCTCCTCGTGCCACCACCTTCCAAGGTCGGCGGCGACCTCGAGGGAGCCGTGCCGTATCTGCGCCTCGTGGATTACCAGCCCGGCGTCGACCTCGCCGGACTCGACCATCGCGGGTATCCGGCTGAACTCGGCCTCGACATACCGGAACGGGCCGGCCATCAGGCGCAGCAGCAGGAACGCCGAGGTCATCGTCCCCGGGACGGCTATCCGGGCCCCCTCGATGCCGCCGCCCCTCGTCAGCACGACGGGGCCGTACCCGAGCCCAAAGCTCCCGCCGCTGCGGAGTATGACATAGTTTGGTATCCGCGAGCACGCGTGCACCGAGACGGCCGTGACGTCAAGGTCCGGCGAGGCGGCCCTCTTGTTGAGCGCCTCGATATCCTGGACGACGTGCTCGACCTCGAACCCGGCGCGCACCGCGCCTGAGAGCATCCCGTAGAACATGAAGGCGTCGTCGGCGTCGGGGGTGTGCCCCACCGTGATCCTCACGCGGGATCCCAGCAGGCGCGCCAATAAAAACCAAAATACCCCCCGGGGCGCGTGCCGGGCCATGGGATCGGTCGACGCGTTCGAGGACGGGATACGGTCGCAGCCGGCCATGATGAGGAGGTTCAGGCCGCAGGAGCCGCTGCGCCGGCTGCGGGGCTGCGCCTTTACCGGGAACGGCGACTCGCTGGCGGCCGCCCTCGTGGCCGGGGCGCTGTCAGGCGGGGAGGCGCGGGCCGCCGACCCCGACGAGACGCTGGCAGGCAGGCCGCCGGCCCGCCTCTACTGCATATCCGTCTCGGGCAGGACCGCGGCATGCGTCCGCGCGGCGCGGCACGCCGAGTCCACCGCCGTCACGGCCGACCCCTCAAGCCCGCTGGCGCGGGCCTGCGGGTCCGTCATACGGATAGGCGGCCCCGGGCCGGTCCACACGGCCGGCAGCGCCACGTTCCTCGAGTCGGCGCTCGCGTGCGCCTCGCTGGTATCGCGGTTCCGCGTGCCCGACGGGGCAAGGCTCCTTGCCGCCGCCGAGCGGGACGCGGAAGGCGCCGGGATAACGGGCAGCCTCTTCGTGCTCGGGTCGGGCGCCTCGTACCCGCTGGCCATGTACTGCGCGGCCAAGTTCTACGAGGTGCTAGGCGACGGGGCCCGCTACTGCAGGACCGAGCAGTTCTACCACATGGAGCTCTTCTGCGCCAGGCCCGGCGACACCGTGCTCATGCTGGACGGCCCGGACGGGCACGGGGAGGCCCTCCGGCGCGGCGGGATCAGGGTGGTCGCCCCGAGGCCCCCGCGCGGGGCCGTCCCGGGGATCATATACAGGGCCATGTACTCGCAGGTCCTGGCCCTCCGCGAGGCCCGGAGGCGCGACGTCCGGGACTGTTACTTTGCCACGTCCCGCGCAAAGAGGGCCAGCGACCGGGCAATCTACTGCAAGGTTTAATACCCGACCGGAGGGGGCCGCCCCCGTGGTAAAGTACAAGTCGACCGGCGAGGTCCTCAAGATCATACGGAACAAGGAGCAGATCCGCAACTTTGGGGTGATCGCCCACGTGGACCACGGCAAGACCACCATGAGCGACAGCCTGCTGGCCTATTCGGGGATCATAGCCCCGTCGGCGGCCGGCAAGGCCCTGGCGATGGACTTTGACAAGGAGGAGCAGCAGCGGGGCATCACCATCTACCAGGCCAACGTCACCCTGCACTTTACCCGCAAGGACACAGAGTACGTCATCAACATGATAGACACCCCGGGCCACGTCGACTTTAGCGGCAGGGTCATCCGCAGCCTGCGCGCGATCGACGGGGCGGTCGTCGTCTGCGACGCCGTCGAGGGGATAATGACGCAGACCGAGACGGTCACGAGGATGGCGCTCGAGGAGCGCGTCAGGCCTGTCCTCTTCATCAACAAGGTGGACCGCCTCATAAAGGAGCTCCGCCTCACCCCCGAAAAGATGCAGCAGCAGCTCGCAGAGGTCGTCTCGAACTTTAACCAGCTTGTGGAGACGTACGCCGAGCCCGAGTACCGGGAAAAGTGGCGCGTCTCCATCCAGGACGCCAGCGTCACGTTCGGGTCCGCAAAGGACAGGTGGGCGATCAACGTCGAGGCGATGAAGGAGCGCGGCATTACGTTCAAGGACGTCATCGACGCGTACGAGAGCGACGGCGTGGCGGGGCTGGTCGAGAGGGCGCCGCTGGCCGACGCCGTCCTCGGCATGGTGGTCAGGCACCACCCGCCGCCGCACGAGGCCGTAAAGTACCGCATCCCGCAGATCTGGAAGGGCGACCTCGAGTCCGACGTCGGCAGGGCGCTGCTCGCGTGCGACGACGACGGGCCCACCATCATGATGATAGTCAACATGGTGCTTGATCCGGCGGCCGGCCCCGTCGCCATCGGGCGCCTCTTCTCCGGGACGATAAAGGACGGGCAGACCGTCCGGATTATAGACGCAAAGCGCGACGGGCGCGTCCAGTCGGTGAACTTTTTCATGGGCAACCAGCGCGAGCAGGTCGGCGAGCTTGGCGCGGGCAACATACCGGCGCTGCTCGGGCTGACAGAGGCGCGCGCCGGCAACACGCTTGCAAGCGTGTCGGACATGCCCATGTTCGAGGCGGTCAGGTACGTCTCGGAGCCGGTCGTCCAGGTGGCCGTCGAGCCAAAGCACCCAAAGGACCTGCCGCGCCTGGTCGAGGTGCTAAAGCAGCTGACCATCGAGGACCCCAACCTTGTCGTAAAGATAGACCAGGAGAGCGGCGAGACCATAGTCGCCGGGATGGGCGTGCTGCACCTCGACGTCGCGACGCACCGCATCCAGGACGCAAAGGTGGAGATCGTGACGTCCGAGCCGCTAATCAACTACAGGGAGACGGTGCGCGGCGGGTGCGACGCGGTGATGTCAAAGTCGCCCAACAGGCACAACAAGATCTTCATGCGGGTCGAGCCGCTCGAGCCGGAGATAGCCCACATGCTGAGGACGGGCGAGATCAGCGACATGAAGGACAAAAAGCTCGTCTCGGACCTGCTCAAAAAGGCGGGCTGGGACACCGACACCATAAAGCGGGTGATGCGGCTCGACTCGCGCGGCAACGTGCTCATAAACGGGACAAAGGGCGTCCAGTTCGTCCAAGAGTCGACCGACTCGATAAACTCGGGGTTTGACGACGTGATGAAGGAGGGCCCGCTCTGCAGGGAGCAGATGCGCGACTGCAAGTTCATATTCACGCACTTTGTGCCGCACGAGGACACCGCCCACAGGGGCCTCTCGCAGCTGGGGCCTGCCTCAAGGCGCGCCTGCATGGGGGCCCTGCTGACGGCGGGGACCGCGGTCCTTGAGCCCATGCTGGCCATCGAGGTGCGCGTCCCGACCGAGATGGTCGGCAGCGTGGCGACCGTCCTCTCCGGCAAGCGCGGCAAGGTGCTGGACATGTCCCAGAAGGGCGCGTCGAGCATCGTGACGGGCGAGATACCGGCGTCCGAGACGTTCACGCTGTCCGAGGAGCTGCGCGGGCAGACTGCCGGCAGGGCCACCTGGAACACGTCGTTCAAGGAGTGGACCGAGGTGCCAAAGTCGATGCTGTCCTCGGCCGTCTCTGACATACGCAAGAGGAAGGGGCTGGCGCCGGACCCGCCAAAGGCGGGCGACTTTATAGACAAGGAGTAGGGGGCGGCAGGATCTCCCCGCCGCCCGGGCCGTGCCCCGGATCAACGCCCCTTTGATCCACACAGATGGGAATGAATGTCCGCACGCGCGGGGCCGCCGCCCAGACTCGCATGATCGTCATGGATTGGTCCAAGATATGTCAACGGCTGACGGGATACGCCATCAATGACGGGTGCCGGAAGCGAGCTGTCCGGTGCGACAACCATCCATGAGGGGCGCGTCAAGGAGGCGGTACGGCTTGCAGGGATCGTTCCACAGCCGTATCGCGAAAAGGCGTCCGAGATGATCTTTGGCACGGTGTGCCCCGCCGGCACGGGTACCGGAGGCGGCGGTGACAACACATGCTACAGAATGCCCGCTGCGGTAAGGGCGTTTCTGGCAAAGTTCGTAGTACCAGAGGTGAGAATTAATGGATATTATATGATAACCGGACCGGGCGGGGTCTTTCCCATGTGCAGGGTCGGGCAAAAGGTAATTGCAAGGGCACAGATCCAGATTGCCTGTATTCAGGCACCGGGGCAGGCACTGCTGGACGGAGGCTTTGAGTTTTCCATCGGGGAGGTCAGAGATGCGCGTAGGGGGATCGGGTGCTTTGGCTCCGGTGACCTTATGGCCAACTTTGGGAACAGGGCGGATCTCTTCAAATCACTGACGACGGGCATCATGCGGGGCTGTCGGGGCCGGGCAAGGAATATCCGGCCAATCTGCTGGATGATGCCTAGACCGAGCCCTAGTATTCCGTCAGAATGCTCTGGGCCGCCATTCGCTCCACAGCGGCTGCCCCCTCGGACGCCCCCATGGGAGGCCCCCCAAGGGGAGGCCCAAATAGATCCGGGTGATCAGATGGGATCCGCCCCGTGCTTGATGTGAACTCATACCGTGGGTAAGACTAAACAGTTAAATGATCTGCCCCCATCTGCTGCATGATGCTGGCAGAGCAGACCGTATTCGAGGCCGTGATAGGTCGAAACGAGGAGGGGTATCTTGCTCTGATCCCGCAGCTGCCATCCTGTTCGGCATATGGGGAAACACTGACCAAGGCAATAAAGAACATCAGCGAGGTCGCGACCCTGTCGCTTGCACATGCCAGAAAGTACGGATTTGCCGTGGGATCACACGAGGGGGAAGAATACCTCCGTGGGCAAGGATTCGACATTGTAGAGAAGCGCCCAATCCGCATAAAATAATCGAAATCATCCATGAAAACTTTTTAAAGCACAGGCGCTCTTGATTCATGTGCCTAAAAGACCAAGGAGGGGACAGAAAGCCACGGATGTATGCTACAAAGACGTCCTCAAAGTGATACGGATACTAGGTTTTAAACAGCAAAGCCAAGTTGGCAGCCACATGTTTTTTTCACATGATGATGGCAGGGCCACAACGGTGACACGTATGAACAGTTATGGAGAGGGGTTGTTTCATCTAATGTTAAGGCAGATGGGTCTGACACGGAGCGAGTTTTTTCATATTCTGGATGACCGATAGCCGGGCGCCCGTCTGTCCTACACGCTCATCCAAGCCTTGGATCTCGGCGGCCCGTCCGGGCCCCGTCCGGGATGCCGCTGGCCGTCCGATTATTCGCTCCGCCGCCCCCCTCCCCCGCCGCCCGTTGCCGGCCGCCCCGCTTACGCGCCTGATCCGGAATCCCGCGCCCCCTGCGGGCGGGCCCGGTGGCGCCGTGGATCCCGCCCCATTCAAGACCCCCCGCAGCCGGCGGGCCCCGACCCGGCGGCCGCCGCAGCGCCCGCTCCCACGCTAAAGGGTTAAATTAAACGCCCATGGCGGCCGCCCCGTGATACCGGCACAGCAGGGATATGACAGGGCGATCACGATCTTCTCGCCTGACGGGCGCCTCTACCAGGTCGAGTACGCCATAGAGACGGTCCGCCGAGGAACGGTGGCCGTCGGGGTAAAGTGCTCAGAAGGGATCGTCATAGCCGCCGAGGAAAAGCCGCGCAAGCTCCAGATATCAGAGGGGCCACAAAAGCTCTTCCAGGTGGACGACCACGTCGGGGTGGCCGCCGCCGGCTACATACCGGACGCCCGGAGCCAGGTGGACAACGCCCGGTTCTTCTCGCAGAGCAACAGGATGATATACGACGAGCCGGTAGAGGTCGAGACCATCGCAAAGCACCTTGCCGACCAGTCACAGCAGTACACCCAGTACGCGGGCGTCAGGCCGTTCGGCGTCGCGCTGATACTCGGCGGCGTCGTCTCCGGCAGGCCGCAGCTATACCTTACCGACCCGAGCGGCACGTACATCGCGTACGACGCGGTCGCCATAGGCGCCGGCTCCGACCAGGTCACCGACTTTTTGGAGAAAGAGTACACGGGCGGGATCTCGCTTGAGGACGCGTCCGTGCTCGCGGCCGCCGCCATATACCTGTCCAGCGACGACAAGGAGGGCAGCGACCACATCAAGATGGCGCGCATAAAGTCCGACACGGGGATCTATGAGCAGGTGCCGGAGGACGAGGCGGCCGGGTACGCCGGCTCGGCCAGGACAAAGTACCCGCACGAAAAGTAGCGCATGGTCTCGGTCGCAGTCCCCGGATCGTCCCTCTCCGACGAGCCGAACATGGAGGGCAGGGCCCGCAAGGCGTCCGTGATAGCCAGGGCGTGCGCAATATTTGCCGTCGACCAGGTGCTCGTCTATGCGGACGGGGACAGGCGAGATGGCGAGCGCCTGGCCGCGCTGCTCCGGTATGCAGAGGCGCCCCAGTACCTGCGGCGCGCGCTCTACCCGAGGACGGCCGCGCTCCGGTACGCCGGCGTGATGAGCCCGCTCGGGATAAGCAGCCACTCCGTGACGCCGGATCCGCGCAGGATCACGGCCGGTGATGCGCGCGAGGCCGTCGTCGTGTCGGCCAGGGGGCGCAGGTTCATAGACGCCGGGCTCGGGCGCCTGCTCCCGTACCACGGGCGCGCGCCGCCCGGCAGGAGGATCACGGTGATGTTCCGGGGCGGGCCGCCGGGGCTGCCGTACAAGGAGGTCGGCAGGTCCGAGGCGCCCGGGTACTGGGGGTACGTGGTGCGCGAGCGCGCCGGCCTGCGCAGGACGCTCGCAGAGTGGGAGGGGCGCGTCATAATAGCGTCAAGGCGCGGGAGGCCTGCTGGGCGCGCCCTGCGCGCGCCCCCTGACGGCGGCACGCTGCTCGTCTTTGGATCGCCCGAGCGCGACGTGCACGAGATACTCGGGGGGCGCGCCGGCGGGGTGCGCGACGCCACCACCGTGGACTTTTTCCCGGGCCAGTCCACGAGGACGGTGCGCCTCGAGGAGGCCCTGCTCGGGGCGCTGTCCGTGATAAACTCGATGGGGGGGACGTCCTGATGGCCGAGGGCAGGGTGTTCCTGGCGCTTGCGGCCGGGATGGGCGCGTTCGGTGTAGCCATGGGGGCCGTCCTGATATGGGAGATGATAGGCAGCCTGCCGTGACGTATGAGACTCTCAGTGTGTGAAATAAGACGGGGTTGTATTATAACCCCCCCCCCCATGCCATAAATAACAAGTTGGGCGTTTATATGCATGTAAAATCTGCCCTCGCGTGTTGCCTATTTTTTTCGATCACCGCTTCTGGTATCTTTCCGACCAATTGGTTTATATACCAATCTACGAGGTCAATAGGCATGGTAATGAGAACGGTGGGACCACTGGGAGAAAAGGCATGGGCAGAACTTGAGAGGGTTATGGATCTCCCACCCACAAAAAAGCAAAAGGAGATACTTGATGAGGCCAAACGGATTTTGGAATCGTCTTAATGTGTGATTTGATGTCAGTCGATTTTTCAGAATCCAAGCCCATTTTACTGGATGCCAATATTAAAGGAGTCGATAGTTTTCACAACCAAAAATCAGAAATGGTAGAGCACCTTCAAAATTTAGCACTAAAAGATCAAAAAAACAGAATCGGGATCACGTATGTTTGGCCGCATGATGGTCAGATTGCAGGATACGTGTCCGTGTCGATGTATTTGCTGCGTAGATCGCTTTTGACCAGAAGCCTAAAAAAACAGATCCGTTTTAAGGAGATTCCTGTTATGTTGTTGGGTCAGCTTGCAACACATACTGATTATCAAAAAAATGGGCTTGGAAAACGTATGGTGATATGGACCGTCTCTCTAGCACTAAAATATTCAAGAGAAATAGGATGCAGAGGAGTTGTATTACACTCGGATCCTTCACTTATTGAATGGTATAAAGAAAGATGTGGCTTTCATTACCTGCTAGATGATGAAGAAGTTGGCAACAGGAGAAATATCATGTATTTTGATTTAAATCACCTATAAAGCTGATCTTGAGATCAGAGAACCCTATTATACTCTCGGACCTTGGAGATTCTCACTAGATATCCACAATCATCGCCCAAAAATGTGTACAGGTGTGGCAATTGAGGCTGCTCCAGTAGATACACGATCAGTACGTTCGTGTCAAGAGCGGTGTCGATATAATAACAGCCGGATCCCTGTTTGCCATGAGCATATTCCTATGACCTCTGAGAACCCAACCGGAAATATTTATATTCCAACCAAGTGTAACTTGGTATATGACGGCGGAACGGGCACGGGAGGAAAATACACCCCATACGGGGGGCGTGGACGACATCGGGATGTCCATACTATCGCTGGTTGCCCACAACGAGGAAAAGTATGAAGAACCCGTTGGGAAGACTAGGCTTCGCAAGACGTTTTTTCTAATGACAGAGGAGCTGCCGTGTTTCAGGTCACGCCTGAACTACAAGCCCAAAAACCACGGCCCGTACAGCGATACGCTGGAAAAATGCATGGCTTATCTGATAGATCGCGACATGCTGGATGAAAGGCATGAGTCTGGCTACAAAAAAAACCTGTATATCACGGAGCATGGACGCAAACTACTTGGAGGCGCCTTGTCCAATATTGGCAACGATGTCATAATTTTGCTCCCGCAGATAAACGACTTTCTTAACGGCATGAGCCATGATGAAATGCTCGCATATGTCGACTTGAAATATCCGGGAATGGCCAAAAACTCCGACAAATACCATGATTTGATAAAACCCAATGCGCTTATTCCTGTAATGGGGCTGATCGAAAAGAGAAAGATCACGGCACAATGCGGCGCGGAGTTACTTGGAATTACATACACCGAGATGTATAAAAAACTGGGTGAAAGGCTGGAATAGATGCACATACTGGACGCGTCGGCAATAATGTCAATTTGTGATCAATCGGGGGCCGGCTGGCTGACGGACGGGGTGCCGGAATCGCCCTGACGGTACGGCCGCCGCCATTTCCAACCGCGCCCCGGGCGATCACGGGCGCCAAGGCCCGCCGGCCATGTGGCGGGCCGGCCGCCGCGATCCGGATCGGGGGCGCCAACATGCCGCCCCCCGTCCGGAACCGTGCCGCGGTCCCGGGCGGTTCCCCCTGTCCGCCCCCACATGGTTTAAAAGGGCCCCGCCTTGGCGCGCCGCCGATGGGAGCAAGAAAGAGGCACTCGCCGCGCAGGGGTAGCCTGGCGTACTCGCCGAGGGCCCGCGCCGGCAGCATGGAGGCCCGGATCAGGGCATGGCCCGAGAGGGTGGAGGGAGGCCCCCGGATACTGGCGCACTGCGGCTTCAAGGCAGGCTGCGTGCAGGTCGTCAGCATTGATGATCGCGACAAGACGCCCAACGCAGGCAAGCAGCTGGTCAGCCTCGGGACCGTCATCGCGACGCCGCCTGTCCTGGTGCTCGGCATGCGCGGGTACGCGTCGACGACGTCAGGCATGCGCGCCATCTGGGACGTCTACTCTGAGAACCTGCCGCGCCACATGTCAAAGCTAATCTCGGTAAAGAACGCAGAGGACGCGGCTGGCCGCGCCGAGCGGGCCGTCGGCAGGACCGCCCAGGTGTTCGCGATACTGGCCGTCTCGCCGAGGGCCGCCGGCCTCGAGCAAAAGACGCCCTATGTATTTGAGGCCATGGTGGGCGGGGGCACGGTCCGCGAGAGGCACGACCACGTGCGCGACCTGCTGGGGCAGGAGGTGCGCATCGGCGACATATTCGAGGCCGGCTCGACCGTCGACGTGGCCGGCATAACAAAGGGCAAGGGGTGGCAGGGCGTCATCAAGAGGTGGCACGTCAAGAAAAAGCAGCACAAGTCGAGGAAGAGCGTCAGGGAGGTCGGCTCGCTCGGGCCCATATCGCCGCAGAACGTCATGTATACTGTCCCGAGGGCGGGCCAGATGGGCTTCCACCAGCGCACAGAGTACGACAAGCGCGTCATGGTGGTCGGGAGCGCCGAGGACGCCGAGGCGGTCAACCCGGCAGGCGGCTACAAGCACTTTGGGCTGGTAAAGGGCGACTATGTCGTGCTAAAGGGATCCGTCCCCGGCGCGTACAGGCGCCTCGTAAAGATGCGCAGCCAGGTGCGCAACGCTCCCGCAAAGGTGAAAAAGCCCAACATACTGGAGATCGTGGTATGACCCAGACGTACGCGCTCGACGGGACGCCCGAGGGCGAGGTGGACCTGCCGCCCGTCTTTGCGACCCCGCTCAGGCGCGACCTGATACGCAAGGCGTTCGTCAACCTCGCGTCGCACTCGTACCAGCGGCAGGGGCGCAAGCCGTCGGCCGGAATGGACGTCGTGGCGGACTCGAACGACCCGCCGACGGGCCGCGGCGTCTCGCGCGTGGCAAGGGCCGCCGGCGGCGGCGGGGGCAGGCAGGGGCAGGGCGCCGAGGTGGCATCGACGCGCGGCGGCAGGCAGGCGCACCCGCCAAAGGCCGAGAAGGTCATCTACAAAAAGCTCAACAAAAAGGAGGGCAAGCTTGCCCTCTGCTCGGCCATCGCGGCGACGGCCTCAAGAAGGCTTGCAGAGGCGCGCGGGCACGTGGTCGACGGGGACAAAGAGTTCCCGCTGGTCGTCTCTGACGGGATCGAGTCGGTCTCAAGGGCGTCAGAGGCGCTAGGCGTGCTCGGGGCGCTCGGGATCGCCGGCGACTCTGCCAGGCTGGAATCAAGGCGGAGGCGCTCCGGCAGGCCGCTTCTCCGAGGCAGGGCGAAGAAGGAGGGCAAGAGCGCCCTCTTTGTCGTATCCGACGCCTCAAAGATATCAAGGGCCGTCGGGGCCATACCGGGCGTCGAGGCGGTGAGCGCCGGGACCCTGAGCGTGCTGGACCTTGCCCCCGGCTCGGATCCGGCCAGGCTGGCAGTCTACTCGGTCTCGGCCATACGGGAGCTTGGCAGGCTCGGGAGGGCCCCGGCTTGAACCCCGAGCAGGCGAGGCGGATAATCCTAAAGCCGTACATCACCGAGAAGACCTTTGCCATGATAGAGAACGAGCGTAAGATCTGCTTCATAACCGACTCTGGGGCCAGCAAGAGGGAGATCGCAGAGGCGGTAGAGGCCCTCTACCGCCAAAAGCCCACGGGGGTCAACACGGCAAGGACCCTGTACGGGAAGAAGGCCTTCGTCCAGTTCTCGACCACGGAGAAGGCCAGGGACCTTGCCACGGACATAGGGATGCTTTAATAATGGCGTTACGGGGGCCGGGGCGCAGGTAATGGCAAAGGAGTTCAGGTACCGCGGGATCCAGAGGCAGGAGCTGGAGGAGATGCCCCTCGAGAGGCTCCTCGGCCTCTTCAACGCCAGGCAGCGGCGGTCGCTGACCCGGGGGATAACCGACAACAAGCGGAAGCTCATCGGGGAGATAAAGGCGGCCCGGGAGTCGCCGCCGTCCACGCCGATCAGGACGCACGTCCGGGACCTGATAATAATGCCGTATATGGTGGGCGTCACGGTCAACGTCTTCTCCGGCAAGGAGTTCGTCCCGGTGGAGATCCGGGACGAGATGGTGGGCCGCTATATCGGAGAGTACGTCATTACCAACAAGAAGGTCTCGCACGGGGCCCCGGGCGTGGGGGCGTCCCGGTCAAGCCTGTACGTGCCGTTGAAGTGATGGTGGATGGGCAGGTACGGATACTCCTTCGAGGGCTATGATCCGACAAGGCACGTGCGCGCATCGATGCGCGAGAAGGGCATATCGCCAAAGCACGCGCGCGAGGTAGCAAAGGCCGTGCGCGGGCTGCGCGTCGAAAAGGCCAGGGACTACCTCGAGGCCGTCGTGCGCCGGGAGAGGGCCGTCGCGTTCGGGCGCCACAAGAACCAGGTCGGCCACAGGTCCGATCCGGGCATGATGTCCGGGAGGTACCCCCAAAAGGCGGCCAACGAGTTCATACGCCTGCTGGAGAACCTCGAGACGAACGCCGAGTACAAGGGCATGGATCTTGACAGGCTGAAGATAGCGTCGGTAGCCGTGCACAGGGGCGTCAAGGTCCAGCGCTTCACGCCGAGGGCGCAGGGGCGCGCCACCCCGAAGAACAACACGCTGACGCACGTCGAGATGGTGGGGGTCGAGGCATAGTGTCGACGATCCGGAAGATGATCCAGGACAAGTTCCGCGAGATGAGGATGCACGACTATCTGCGCGACACGGTAAAGGACGCGGGGTACTCGCACTCGGAGACCACAAAGACGCCGATGGGCACAAAGGTGGCGCTGCACGTCACCAGGCCCGGCCTCGTCATCGGGCGCAAGGGATCCGGAATCCGGGCGATAACAGAGACGCTCGGCACGGAATACGAGCTAAAGAACCCCCAGATCACCGTCAAGGAGATCCAGACGCCCGAGCTCTCCCCCAGCGTCATGTGCAACAGGATGGCCGCCCACATCGAGCGCGGGACGGCGTTCAGGAGGGCCACCATGTGGACCCTCAAGCAGGTGATGGAGAACGGGGCGCTCGGCGTCCAGATAACCATATCAGGCAAGCTCCGCGGCGACCGATCGGCGTTCGAAAAGCACACGGCGGGGATCCTGCCCCGGGCAGGCCACCACGCCGACCAGATAGTCGAGGAGGACATCGCCCACGTGCAGACCCCGATGGGGCTCATAGGGGTGAGGATACGCATCGCAAAGAAGGACAGGGTCGAAAAGGAGTTCGACCTCTCAGGCGGCCCGGCCGCGCCAAAGGCGGCGCCCGCGGACGCCCCCGAGGGGGACGCCAAAGGCGGGACGGATCCTGACGCAGGCGCGGATACTTCCGGGGACGCCGGCGCGGATGCCGGCGATGCTGCGGCCGGGACGGACGGCGGTGTTGCCGAGCCGGGCGCCGAGGTCGTCGAGGTGGATGGCGCAAAGGTCGAGGTAGTAAAGGCGCCAGGTGACCGGGACGGGGCGTCCTCAGAGTCAGAGGCAATCGCCATCGAGGAGGAGAGGATGAAGTCGATCGAGACGCACGACGAGGCCGAGGAGGCCGCAAAGTGATGGCCCGTATAAAGAGGACCCAGCTGCGGGACATGAAGCGCGACGACCTGCTCGCAAGGATCCGCGAGTCACGGGCCCAGCTTGCAAAGCTGCGCGTCGACGGCGCAAAGGGGACGCTGAGGAAGGAGAGCGGCAAGATCAGGCCGCTTCGCCGCGACATTGCGCGCATGCTGACGCGCCTGCGGGAGGCCGAGGCATGAGCGCGCCGGCGGGGCTCGTCGGCGAGCAGGCCGAGGTCGTATCGCCCAGGAACGCCTCGCTTGCCGGGATCTCCGGCGTGATCATGGACGAGACGATGTCGATGCTGCGGATCCGCTCGGCGTCCGGCGACAGGTGGGTGCCAAAGGAGGCGTGCTCGTGGCGCATAGCGGGCGGCGCGCCGGTCGACGGATCGCGGCTGGTCGGAAGGCCGCAGGAGAGGGTGCGCCCGGCATGACGCGCGACATCGGCCTCGGGATAACGGCCCCGGAGAAGGAGTGCGACGACAAGCACTGCCCGTTCCACGGCGGCCTGCCGGTCCGCGGGCGCCTCTTTGACGGGCGCGTCACCGGCGCAAAGTCGGGCAGGACGATCACGCTCCAAAAGGAGGCCCCGGTCTACTTTGGCAAGTTCCGCAGGTACGCCCGCAGCAAGAGCTCCATACACGCCCACGTCCCGGCCTGCATCAGCGCCCCGCAGGGGAGCCGCGTCCGGACCGCCGAGTGCAGGCCGATATCAAAGTCGGTCTCGTACGTGGTGGTGGAGGTGAGGGACTGATGGCAAAGCAGGCGGGCAAGGGGGTCGAGGAGTTCCGCCCGTACGTCACAAAGGTGATCCCGGTGGGCGCCGAGATCGTCTGCGCCGACAACTCGGGGGCAAAGATACTCGAGGTGATAAACGTGCCGCGCCACAGGACGCGCGCATCCAGGCTCCCCTCTGCGTCGGTCGGCGACTTTTGCAACGTTGTGGTCAAAAAGGGCCCGGCCGAGCTGCGAAAGCAGGTGCACGGCGCCGTCATAATACGCCAAAAGTACGCCGTACGCAGGCTCAACGGGGTCAGGGTCTGCTTTGAGGACAACGCGGCCGTCCTGATAACCCCGGAGGGGGAGACGAAGGGGACGGACATAAAGGGGCCGGTCGCCGCGGAGGCGTCGGAAAAGTGGCCCCGGGTCGCCAACCTGGCGTCGATGGTGGTTTGATATGAGGCCGACGAGGACGCGCAACAGGGAGATCTGGATGGCAGACCAGGCGTCGCGGAGCAGGCAGGCCGGATCCGCTCTCTCAAAGTCGCTGCGTGAAAAGTACAAGAGGCGCAGCATCCGCGTCGCGGTCGGCGACTCTGTGAGCATCGTGCGCGGCGAGTACGTCGGCGTGGACGGGCGCGTCTCGGCCGTCTCCGTGGCCGACGGGACCGTGGCGCTCGAGGGGCTCAAAAAGGAGAAGACAAAGGGCGACAAGTACGACGTCTACGTGCACGCCTCCAACCTGCTGGTCACGTCCATCAACACGGACGACTGGTGGAGGCGGGCGCGGCTGGAGGGCAAGGACCCCAAGGACGAGAGCATGCGCGCGCCGCCGGCCGACGAGGCGCCCGACGCGGAAGAGGAGCCAGATGTTGACGAGGAGCCCGGGACCGACGAGGAACCGGATGCCGACGAGGGCCCCGACGCCGTAGAGGACGGCCCGGCGGACATCCAGGCGGACGTCCCGGATGCAGAGCCGGGCACCGCGCCCGGGCCGGACACAGAGCCGGATCTCCGGCCCGGCGCCGAGCCGCCGGCAAAGCCTGACACCGCGCCCGGGCTGGACGCAAAGCCGGCCGAGGGGCCCTCCAAGCCCGATGCCAAGAGGCAGAGGGCCGCCGGCAGGGCCGAAAAGCCCGGCGCGGGGGGAGGCAGGCGTGGCAAGGCGCCCCCGGCGGGGCAAAAAGATAAGAAAAGGCAGGCCGACGACGAGGAGTTCGAGTATGACGAGGAGGATATTGACTGATGGGCAACATATCGGGTAGCAAAAAGCTAAAGAGGCAGATGGCCCCCCTCTTCTGGGGGCTGCCCCGGAAGCAGGGCAGGTTCGTGGTGACGGTCCGCCCGGGCCCGCACGCCAGGGACCGCGCGATCCCGGTGGCGGTGCTGCTGCGCGACATGCTCGGCGTCGTCTCGACGCTCCGCGAGGCAAAGAGCTCGATATACGCAGGCAAGGTAAAGGTGGACGGCGTCATTAGAAAGTCGCTGCACCACGGCGTCGGGCTGATGGACGTGGTGGAGCTTGACGGCGTGGACGGCGCGTACAGGATGGTGCCGTCAGGCGGCGCCCTGCTGGCGCCGGTACCGGCCGGCGAGCCAACGAAGAAGCTAGTCCGCGTCACCAGCAAGACGACCATCCGCGGCGGCAGGACGCAGATCGGGTTCCACGACGGGCGCTCCGCAATACACGACGGCGGCGCCTCCGTCGGCGACACGTGCCTCATCGAGGTGCCGGGGCAGAAGATACTCGACACGGTGGCGCTGGAGGCCGGCTGCCTCTGCCTCGTGACAAGCGGGGCCAACGCGGGCCAGACGGGGCGCGTAAAGAGCATCGAAAAGGGAACGTTCATACTCCCTAGGAGGGCCGTGCTGGAGCTCGAGGGGAGGGAGATAGAGATACCGACTGGGATCATAATGCCTGTGGGGCGCGAGGGGCCCCTGGTGGGGCTGGCCTGAGATGGCGGGCAAGGACTCGCCGATGAGGCGCATATACCTGCAAAAGCTAGTCCTCAACATGGGGGTCGGCAGGTCCGGCGAGGCGATCGACGCCGCAAAAAAGGCGCTCGACCAGATATCGGGCAAGAGGTCGTGCGCCCGCAACGCCAAAAAGACGCAGAGGGACTGGGGCGTCCGCAAGGGGGAGCCCATAGGCGCCGCCGTCACCGTGCGCGGCAAGGACGCGGGGGATCTCCTGCGCCGCCTGCTTGACGCCCGCGGCAACACGGTCAGGGCCGGCTCGTTCGACGGGTTCGGCAACTGCTCGTTCGGGATCCGCGAGCACATCGACATACCGGGCGTAAAGTACGACCCCCAGATAGGGATACTGGGCCTGGGCGTCTCCGTGGCCCTCGGGAGGCCGGGGTACGGGATCAGGCACCGCAGCAAGCACAAGGCGAGGATCGGCAGGTCGCACGTGATAACCGCCAGGGAGGCAATGGACTATATGGCGGCGGAGTTCGGGGCGAGGGTGGAATGAAGGACAGGTCATACGAGGCGACGGGAAGGAAGAAGCGCAAGTTCGGGCGCGGCTCGAGGTGGTGCAGGCGGTGCGGCGACTATACTGCCGTGATACAAAAGTACGACCTGAACATCTGCAGGCGGTGCTTTAGGGAGGTGGCCCCCCAGCTGGGCTTCAGGAAGAACAGGTGACCGTATATGCCGGCGACAAACATACTTGCGAACCTGTTCGTGACCCTCTACAACAACGAGGCCCGCAGGAGGCAGGAGTGCACCATCCTGCCCACGTCCAAGCTCGGCACCCGCGTGCTCGAGGCGCTAAAAAAGGACGGCTACATCGGGGACTTTGAGCACATCGACGACAAGAGGGGCGGCAAGTTCAAGATACGGCTGCTTGCCAGGATCACAAAGTGCGGCGCCATCTCGCCGCGCTTCCGGGTCGGCGCCGGCGAGTACTCGTCGTGGGAGAGGCAGTACCTGCCGTCGTACGACCGCGGCATGCTGCTGGTCACCACCAACCAGGGCGTCATGTCGCACCACGAGGCGGTGCAAAAGGGGATAGGGGGGTTCCTGATAGGGTATGTCTATTGACCCCGAGAAGCTAAAGACGGAGGTCGCCGTCCCCGACGGCGTGAGGGTGACGCTCAAGGGCAGGATGCTCGGGTTCGAGGGGCCGCTCGGCAAGACGTTCAAGAGCTTCAGGAAGATACCGGTCGGGATAGAGGTCGCCGAAGGCAGGGTGCTCCTGAGGGCCGCCGGCGGCCGCAAGCGCGACTATTCGGTGCTGCACACCGCGCGCTCCCTCATACGGAACATCTGCGAGGGCCTGGTCGAGGGGTACACCGTCAGGATGAAGGTCGTCTATGCGCACTTTCCGATCACGGTAAAGGTCGACGGGCGCGACGTCCTCGTGGAGAACTTCCAGGGGGAGCGAGCCCCGCGGCGCGCCGCCATCGTCGGGGGGACAAAGGTGTCGCCGGAGGGGGAGGACGTCGTGCTCACTGGCCACGTGCTGACTGACGTGACGCAGACGGCGGCCAACATCGAGCTTGCGACGCGCGTGCGCAACAAGGACCACCGCGTCTTCCTTGACGGCATATACGCGTACGAGAAGAAAAAGGGCTCCTGATGGATCCCGAGTTCGTGCGGCAGACCGAGGGGCTCGTGACATCCACGCTGGACCTGTACAGGACGGCCGGCGCCTCGCCGCGCGTGGGCGACGTCTGGGGGTGCACGAACGTGGGCGACTTTTTGTGCGGGTTCTTCGTCGGCGAGATGGTCGGGTCGGCGCTCAGCGCGTTCCAGGTGTTCCACAAGCGCGAGCCGACCGCCGATGAGCACATGGAGATCGTCAAGATCGTCGAGGGGCACTCGGGGCAGATACGCGAGTTCTTTGCAAAGTTCAACGGCTAGTGTGGCGGATCCCGGCGGCAGACCCGGTTCCGGCCACCCGGCTCAACCCGCAGGGTTAAATACGGACTGCGGGGGCCGCAACAGGTTGAACCCGGACGAGGAACGCAAGTACAGGATCGCGGCAAGGCAGTACCGTGAGTTCCGCAGGATGCAGGGCATGCTGGGCATAAAGCCGGCGGGGTTTGGCGACGAGGAGGGCATAATAAGAAACCTCTACGGGGACAGGTCGCGGGAGCTTGAAGAGTACAGGAGGACAGAGGACGGGACAGATGATGGGGGCGTATCTTGATGGCGCTGCACATACGGCGGCCTAGTCCATTGGAAAGTGTTATTATCGTGGCTCGGAGGGGTCGTCCACTGTGATGGAATGCACGGAGCCCGGTTGCGGCCTTGCCGATCAGGTGGCAGCGTTTAGGGACGCTTTCCGGAGGGGTTCGGAGGAAGACATTGATAGAGACCTTGCGCGGCTCGTACGCATGACCCAAGAGTACGTAGAACACGTCATGTATCCCGGCGGCGCCGTTGCAATGGGAAGAGAGGGCACGCTGGACAATCTGATCGGATCAAGCATTGCGATATACGAGTCGATCCGCAGCCTGAGCGACGAAATCAGGAATGACAGAAAGGTGATCGCCACGGAAAGGCTGGACGAGATGTCGCGCCATGTGAATCTGGCAACGCACCACCTGATGGTTGCAAAGGCATCGGTGCTCAACAACGAGCGGAGATATGCCGAGTCCGAAGAATGCCTGGCAGTGGCGCTTGACATCGAGGTCACCCCGGAGGCGGCCAACGAGCTCGGGGCCGCGTTAACTGGGATGGGGAGGTACTATGAGGCCGAATCCTGCCTTGAGACCGCCACGCTTTTGAGGCCTGAATACCACGCGGCTGAGTTCAACAAGGCCGTGCTTAACGACGATACCGGGAACCACGGCCTGGCGGCGGACGGGTTTGACTTTTTGCTTAACTACGTGGATTTGGACAGGTTCGGCTGCTGGTGCGGAAGGGCCTGGCGCTGGCGCATGACGGGCTCCACGAGGACGCGGTGCGCCGCTTTGACGAGGCGGCCGGCATGCGGCCCGATAGCCCGGACGTCCAGTACCACAAGGCCGACTCTCTGTACAGGCTAGGCATGTACGACGAGTCCACCGCGTGCTACGGCAGGGCGCACGACCTGGGCGGGCCTGCGGACGCGGGGGCGAGGCGCGAGAGGATGCTGCAGATGAGGGATCTGGTCCCGGGGCGCATATGGCTGCCGGCCTGGCCGCCATGCGGCCCTCCTCACCTTTGACAGCGACTTTACCTATTTTGCCGATATCATACGGGAGAGGCTCGGCGTCCACATAGTCAGCCTGCCATGACCGGCCTGGACGCCGCTGCCCGGCGGCCCGGGCAGGCGTGCCCCGCATGACACGATCCGGCCCGTGGATCCCCCGCCCAAAAGGAATATAATCAAACGCCCCGGGGCTGGCCCCGTGTGCCGCCCTAGCTTAGTTTGGTAGAGCATCCGACTGTTAATCGGACGGTCGGAAGTTCGAGTCTTCCGGGCGGCGCCATCCCGTCACCCCCCGGGGGATCCCGCGCATGTTTCCAAACCCGGGTATGGAAATATTGGCCCCGGGGTCTGCCAAATTAGACCGGCTGGATCTAATTGCCCCCGCGCGTACAGCCCGCAGGTGATCCGGCACGGCTAGGACCAGGCGCGCGAACAGGTACTGCGTCGACTGCGGCGCGAGGCTGGTCTACTATCCGAGGCTCTCGAACCCAAAGGCCCCAAACGAGCACCGGATCCTGGTATACGCGTGCCCCGACTGCTCGGCCGACTTTGGGCGGCCAAAGATGTTCTCAATCCGGCGCAACCAGGAGGAGGACCCCCTCGAGGCCGTCGAGATAGAGATAACGCAGGCAAGGCGCAAGGCGGCGGCCTAGCGTGGGCTGGGACGATCCGGGCCGCGGCGCCCCCGTCCAGAAGAGCTGGGCGTGGCTGCTCCTCCCGCTGCTTCTTGCCATACTCGGCGGGATCATCGGCTACCTGATGCTCCACAGGGTCGACCAGAGGCGCGCAAAAGACTGCCTGTACCTCGGGATTGCAGTCACCGTGCTTGGGATAATCGGCGCCGCCGCACAGCTGGCCCTGCTCGGCTCCGTCACGCAGCCGGGAATCAACGTCTGACGGGGCACGCTTTTCGATGTTTCCAAACCCGGGTTCTGAAACATGGCCAATCGACGCCCGCGCGCCTGCTAGGGTAATATTTGGGTGCGTGCGGCACGCGGCGCATGGGGCTCAGGGACGACGTGGAGCGCTGGACGTCGCACGCGGGCATGCGCATGTCGCCCGTCGAGGATCCTGACAGCACGTTCCACGTGATGGCGCGGCTGCCCGGCTCCGGCACGCCGCCGGTCGACGTCTTTGAGCCCGCAGGGCAGCCGGGCGTCATGGTCGTCGGCACCGCCGTCGTGCTAAAGAGCGGCCAGACGGGCAGGTACCTGCGGTACAACAGGGCCGAAAAGGAGTCGTTCGAGGGCAGGATCACCGACTTTTGCAACTCGATACGGGCCGTGAGCCGGATCCTGACCGAGGAGGGGCGCGTAAAGGTCGGCGTCTATGTCGTCATTGATGGCGGCGGGCCCATCCGGCAGGGCGACTTTGAGAGGGCCGTCGAGGAGGTGCAGGGCATGCACGAAAAGACGACCCGGTTCATGCGGACTCTGTGATCACGCCTAGGAGCTCAACCCCCCTCCGGGGGCGGGGCGTGCAGGCACGGCGGGGCGGGCCCCCGATTTGGCCGGATCGAGGGGGGGTTTAGCTCCCGTGCCTGATATGCGCGGCCAAGTACCAAAGGACCCCGATCCGCCGCCGGGAGATCCCGGGCCGCGCCGGATCGTGCCTGAGGGCTCAACCCCCCTCAGATTATATTGGATCGGGGGCGGGGCGGGCCCGATGGTGAGCGCCGGGATCGTGATACTGCTCGGCGGGGTCGTGGCATCCATGGCGGTGGCCATCTACGTCTACAGCGAGGAGCGCGTGAACCTGGTCGAGGTCGGGCCCGGCGAGCGGTTCACTGTGGGCCCGCTGGCATTCCTGATAACCCTTGACGGGCCGCGCGAGGTGGATCCGGACTCGGCCCCGCTCGTCGGGATCACCGTGACGGCCGAGAACCCGGGGCGCGCCGAGGTGTCAGTATCCGGCGGGCAGTTCCACCTCGAGGCGGGCGGCAAGAGGCACCAGCCGGTGAACATGGGGCTCGAGGGGGATCTTTTGCGCCACGTGGTAGGGCCCGGCGAGCAGATCACGAGGTCCACGCAGTTTGACGTGCCGTATGATCCGGGCGAAAGGTACGACCTGCTGGTAAGGCCGCTAAAGGAGCACGCAAGCGGCGATGTTGCCAGGATCTGCCTTGCAAACTGCTGATGCGGCGACCCGGACCGCGCGGCCCGTTCCATATGAGACGCGGCTGCCCTTTCAGGCGTACCGCTGCAAGAGGGGCCGCCCGTATCTAGCGGGGCAGCCGTCCCCGCCTCTTTCTTTGGCGGCCCGCTGGGGATCCTACGCGTCCATCACAAAGACGCGCTCGGGCCGAACATAGACTGCCACGCGCCGCTCCCCTGCGCGCCTGTACTGGTAGTCGAGGCCCGTATACTGGCGTGAGAGCGCGTCGGCGTGCCTGTACTCGGGATCCGGCACTATCCTCTCTACCCTGCCGCGCACGGCGGCCGCGTCAAGCGGGTCCGACGGCGAGGCCACCGAGACTGCGACGCGCGGGTCGCGCAGGAGGTTCCTGTGCTTTATGCGGCCCTCGGCCGTGTTTATCGAGACGAGGCCGTCCTCGACGCCGGTCCAGACCGGGGTCACCTGCGGCGAGCCGTCGCCCATCACCGTCGCAAAGTGGGCGATGTTGGAGCCGGACAGCAGCCGGGCCGCCCTGTCCGGGATCACCTGCGCCCGCCCTCTAGGACACGCGCCATGGCCCGGTTCATTATCTGGACCGCCAGGTACTGGCCGTACTCGGGCGACCTCCGCCCCTTTGACCTCGCCCCCTTTGGCGCGAGCCCCTTTAGGAGCTTTTCGATCTTTGCCGACGCGCTCTCTATCTGCTCCGAGTACGTCGAGTCAAAGTCCGCCGGCTCCTCGAACCCGAGCAGCCTGGCCGACGTCCCATAGTACTTTGTGATGGCCCCCTTTGACTCGTCGATCCTGGCGACCTCTGCCAGGCCCGCCGACTTTAGCACCTCGATGTGGTGCCGCACCGTCGTCAGCGCCTTTTTGTGGCCCGCCTTGCCGAGGGCCGCCGCTATCTGCTCCGCCGAGAGCGCCTTCCTGTAGAGGAGCTCGACGATCTTTGAGCGCACCGGATCCTCCAGGGCCCTGGCGTGGTCCTGGCTGGTGGTGAGTATCCGGCTCACCCGTACCTGCCTCTCTAGCAGCGTCGACATCACCCTATGGCTGGCGCGGGGGATCTAAAAGATCATCTTATCATATTTTCTTGTCCAAATGCATGAATATTTTACCGCCACCATCAACCCCGTCGCCGTACCACTGGGATTGCACTACTCCAACAGGGATGGCAGCGGTGTCATCCCAGTAGCGGCGGGACGATCCCCCGGGTGCCGCTACCATCCCCCTTGTACCGGCGGGGCCCTTGTGCCGCCGCCCCGGGCGCAGCAGCAGTGCTACAAGGGTGGGAGTGCCGGTACGGGGACGGTGGCGCCGGTGGCACCGGGATGGCAGCGGTCCGGGGGATCCCCGGGGGTACGTGCGTCTGGCGTGTGTGCGGCGTGTGTGCGGCGTGTGCGTATGGCTAGAGGTCCCGCCCCGTGAGCCGCCTGTACGACTCTGCGTACCGGGCATAGACCAGCGAGATCACGTCCTGCGGTATCTCCGGGGGGACAGGCTCCCTGCCCGCGGCCCGCGCCTCGTCGAACGCCTCCTTGTGGCCGGCCGAGCGGAGCCAGTCGCGCAGCACCTGCTTGTCGTACGCCTCCTGTACCCTGCCCGGCCCGTATGACGAGGCGGGCCAGAGGCGGTACTCGTCGGGCCCTATCGAGTCGCCGAGCGTCACGGCGCCATCAAGCATGCCGAACTCGAGCTTTAGATCCGCCAGTATGAACCCGGCCCCGGCCGCCACGGCGGACATGCGCCCGTAGATGTCAAGGGACCTTGCCGCAAGCTCGTCATAGAGGGGCCCGTCCACGAGGCCGGCCGAGACGGCGCCGTCCCTGTCGACGGGCTCGTCGTGCTCGGCCTTTGTGGAAGGGTCGAATATGGGGGAGGGGAGCCTCGAGGCAAGCGGCGCCCCGGCCGGCACGCGCGGGTCGCCGGCGGCCCTCTCGGCGAGGCTCCCGTACAGGTACCCCCTCACGACGCACTCGAGCGGGATCATCTCCATCCTCCTGACGCGGATCTCGGTCTCGGACTCGCGCCCCACAAAGTGGCTCGGGACGCCGAGCCTCCCGAACCAGAACTCGGCGAACCTGCACAGTGCCCGCCCCTTGCCGGGGACCGGCTGCCCGAACCCGACATCGTACGCCGATATGCGGTCGGAGAACCTAAAGACCAGCGTCCCGTCCCCCGCGTCATAGACGTCCTTTACCTTGCCGCTACCCGCAAGCCTCACGGGGCCGCGCGATCCGCGGCGCGAATTTAACTGCTAGGGGCGGCGCCGCCCCCAAGCCTTAAATCCCATCGCCGGGATCCGGCCCCGATGGCCGCGGGGATAGACGACATTGCGATCTACATACCGGGGCTCTACCTTGACGCGGCGGACTTTGCGGCGGCCCGCGGCCTCGACCCGGTAAAGCTGCAAAAGGGGCTCGGCGTCTCCCAGATGGCGATCGTGGACGCCAACCAGGACCCCGCCTGCCTGGCCGCCAACGCCTGCCACCGGATAATGGAGCGGAACGGCCTCTCGCCGGCCGACATCGGGAGGCTGTACGTCTCGACAGAGTCATCCTTTGACGAGTCAAAGGCGATGAACTCGTACGTGGTAGGGATGCTCGAGCAGGTCTACGGGCAGGGGACGTTCGAGCACTGCGGCGGGGTCGAGACAAAGTTCGCCTGCGTCAGCGGGTCGTACGCCCTCTACGACAACACCAACTGGATACGCGCCGGCGAGTCCGACGGCAAGAGCGCCCTCGTCGTCGTCTCCGATATCGCAAAGTACGACCTCGGGTCCAGCGGGGAGATGACGCAGGGGGCCGGCGCCGTGGCCATGCTGCTCAACGACGAGCCGCGCCTTTTGGCGTTCGACCCGCGCGTGACGGCCACCTCGATAAAGGACGAGTACGACTTTTACAGGCCGTTCGGCAAGGAGACGCCCATCGTGCACGGCCAGTACTCGAACCTGCTGTACATGATCCAGGTGCGCAAGGCGCTCGAGCTCTACAAGGAGAACGTCGCCAGGACCGGCCTCATCAAGATCGGGCCCGAGGAGACGATCCTCGACCACATGGACTATATCAACATGCACCTGCCGTACAGCAACATGGGCAAAAAGGCGCTCGCGTACCTGGTGCGGCACGAGTGGCGCCAGCTGCCGCGCTGGTCGGCCATACTCGAGGCCGTCGGCATGGAGGAGCCCGTCCCGGGGGAGGGGGGAGGCACCATCGAGGCGGTGCTGGCCGACGGCGAGTTCATGGCGCGCGACCACGAGTTCACAAGGTCGTTCTCTCAGACCGAGCAGTTCCGCCAGATATACGAGTCAAAGCTTGCAAGCTCGCTCGTCGCCTCCAGCATGATAGGAAACCTGTACACGGCGTCGCTGTACCTCGGGTTCCGCAGCAGCCTCGAGTTCGAGTTCAAGAAGGGGGCGGACCTTGCAGGCAAGCGCGTCGGGTTCGGCTCGTACGGGAGCGGCAGCAGCGCCATGGTCTTCAGCGGTGTGATCCAGCCGGGGTACGCAGACGTCGTCCGGGGGATGGACCTCGAGGCAGAGATAGGCCCGAGGCGCCGCCTCACGTGGGGCGAGTATGAAAAGCTGCACGAGAACGTGCTGGACCCGAGCGAGGCGGCCGGCCCGCAGGGGACCGGGTTCGTCCTCGTGGACGTAAAGACGGAGAGCGAGTCAAGGGGCGAGCGCCGCTATGCCTTCGTCGAGTGAGATGTGGCAGGAGGTGATATCGGGCCCCGAGGCGCGGGCCCTCTACCGGGCGGGGCGCGCCGGCGACGCCGTCCGCCTGGTCATGAGGTCCTGCTATCCGGGGGCGGCCGCTGCGGGGCCGGGGGAGGCGGCGGGGCTCGTTACGGCCCTGGTCCACCGCCTGCTTGCAGAGGCGCACGTGCCGAGCCAGCGAAAGGCGTCCCACCGCGGCGTCGAGGTGGACGTGGCGGTGCCCGGCCTGCGCGGGCTTGATGCCAATCCCGGGGGCGTGCTGCTCGTGTGCATACCGGGCACGTCGGACCCCGCGGAGATCTCGCGGATCGTCGGGTCGTACCGGCGCATCCAGCCGGTCCCGGGGAACGTCTGGGCCGTCCTGCCCGGCCCCGGCGACGCGCCGTGCAGGTCGTTCACGGCGGGTCCCGACGGGGGCACGCTCCCGGGGTTCCTCGAGTCTGTGCGCGGCTTTGCCGGGTCCCGCGGCCCCTCGCTTGCCGGCTAGAGCCAGGACGTGCCGATGCTGCGCCCAAAGTCGGCGCCGTCCCCGCCGACGGGCAGGACGCCGAGCACGCGGGCGCAGCCGAGCGACTCGATGTCCTCCGCGAGCCCGGCCGGCTCGTACCCGCCGCCGAACGGGTTTATGATGATCCCGCGCACCTCGGCGCCGCGCGACCTGCACGCGTCGGCAGCCAGCAGCGCCTGCCCGAGTGATCCGACCCTGGTGGGCACCACGATCACGGCCGGGATCCCCATCTCGGCCGCAAGATCGGCCACGTGGTAGCCGGCGCATATCGGAGTCATAACGCCGCCGATCCCCTCGACGACCACCGCGTCGTGCCGCGTCGACAGATCATCAAGGGCGCGCATCACGGAGTTGACGTCGGCCTCCATCCCCGCAAGGCGCCCGGCAGAGTACGGGGACGCCTCGACGGGGAAGAACTGCGGGTTTATGACATCCTCGGGATCCCCCGAGCCGGCAGCCCGCGCCAGCAGCGCCGCGTCCCCCGACCTGTACGCGCCCGGCGAGGCGGCGCCCGCCGCGAACGGCTTCATCACGCCCACGTCAGAGCCCTCGTGCCTGAGCGCCGCGGCGAGCCCGCATGCGGCCACCGTCTTGCCGACGCCCGTGTCGGTCCCCGCCACGAGGACGGACCTAGCCGGCGGCATCGGCCCCCAGCTGGGCCGCGATGGCCCTCTCAAACGCCTCGATCGGCTGGGCGCCCGATATCTGCGTGGTTCCGCCCGGCCCGATGACAAAGAACGCCGGCGTCCCGCCCAGATTTAGGACGCTGCGGGCGTCGTGGTTGCTCGCAACGATGATCCCGGCATACCTGCCTACATCGACGCATTCTGACCACCTCGGGACGTCGAGGCCCGCCTCGGCGGCCATCATCTCGAGGTTTTCACGCGAGGCCCAGCCGGTGTTCTCGCCGTCCCACCTGCCGTACACGGTATCGTGGAACTCCCAGAACCGGCCCTGCTCGGTGGCGCAGTGCGCCCCGTGCGAGGCAGTGACGGAGTCGGGCCCGATGATGTTAAAGTCCTTGAAGATCAGCCTGGCCTGCCCCGTGTCTATGAACCTCCTGACGAGCTCCTCCTCCGTCTGGTGGAAGAAGCGGTTGCACGCCTGGCACTGGTAGTCGCCAAACTCTACGATCGTGACGGGCGCGCCCGGGTCCCCGAGGAACGGCGAGCCGTTGGCAAGGTAGGTGGCGTCCGAGACGGCGGTGGGCTCTGGCGCGCGCGGCGCCTGCTCGATTGTATAGACCGGCGCCTGCCCGACCACGCCGGCCGCCAGCAGCGCGCCCGCAAGGACGGCGGAGGCGGCGGCCGCCCCTATCGCTAGCGAGGGGGCGTGCAGCATCGCGGCGGCGGCCAGCCCGTCCAATTTAGCCGTTGCCAAGCTACATAAGCGGGCCGGGCGGCGGGGCGCCCCGTGAAGCGCGTCTTTGTGAACGGGTACGGCTCGATAGGGCGGAGGATTGCAGCTGTCATATCGGACGACCCGGAGGTGGAGCTTGCCGGGGTCGGCAGGCACACGCCGTCAGGCGACATTCGTGCCATCGCCTCGGGCGGGATCCGCGTCTATGCGCCGGCCGCCCGGGTTCACGAGTTCGAGGGGCTCGGCGTCTCGGGCACGATCGAGTCGGTCCTGCCGTCCTGCGACCTGGTGGTGGACGCCTCGCCCGGCGGCATGGGCGCCAGGAACAAGAGGGACCTGTACCTCCCGCTCGGCGTCAGGGCAGTCTACCAGGGGGGCGAGACGTCGCCCGGCGGCGGGGCCCCGTCGGATTTGATATTCAACTCGGCGGCAAACTACTCGGGGGCCGCCCCCCTGGACCACGTCATACAGGGCAGCTGCAACGTGACTGGGATGGGCCGGATAATCGGGCCGCTGCGCGCGGCGTTCCCGGGCAGGCTCGAGCGCCTTGATGTCACGCTGGTGCGCCGCTGGGCCGACATCGGCCAGGACGCCGAGATCCCGGACACCGTCGAGATATCGCGCAGCCCGCACCACGGGGACGACGTCCTGTCCTACATGGGGACGGACGTGCCGCTGCACGTGCGCGCCGTAAAGGTGCCGACGCGGCAGATGCACCTGCACCTGCTTGACGCCCGCTTCTCGGGCGGCGCCCCGGACCCGGGCGACGTGCACGCAGCATACGCCGGGGCGCCGGGGGTGGCGGTCCTGTGGGGCGCCGGCGGCACGCGCCAGGTGCGCGAGTTTGCAGAGACGGCCGGGTTCGCGTTCGGGGACACGGGGATGGTGCACCTGCACGCCGAGATGACCTCGTCGGCGGGCGACACGGTCAAGATGATCTACTCTGACGACCAGACGGGCATCGTGATACCTGACAACCACATGCTGGTGCAGGCGATGCTCTTTGGCAGGCCGTACGCAGAGGCGCGCGCCCACACCGAGCAGGTCATGGGGACGGCGCAGAAGAGGCGGCTCCTCGAGGAGCGCTTTGCGCGCTAGGACGCCTCGACCCTGATGCGGCGCGGCACGTTGCCCGAGGACTCCTCGACCACCATGGTGACGCCTCCAAGCTCCAGCTTGTCGCCCTCCCTCGGTATGTCGCGCAGCCTCTCGTGGAGCAGGCCGCTCAGGGTGGTATAGCCGCCGTCCTCCGGTATGTCGGCGCCGAGCGCCTCGTTGACGGCCGCTATCTCCGTGTCCCCGCCGGCAATTATGGCCCCGGGGCCCACCCGCTGGTAGCCGGCGCGCCTGGCCTCGTCCGTCTCGTCCTCTATCTCGCCGACGATCTCCTCTATGAGGTCCTCCATGGTGACCAGGCCCTCGACCCCGCCGTGCTCGTCGACCACGATCGCCATGTGCGTCTTGCGCCCCTTCATCTCGCGGAGGAGCGCCCCGACGCGCTTCTCCTGCGAGGCGAAGACGGGATCCCGCGCTATCTGCTCGAGCGTGGCCATCTTGTTGTCCCGCTCCAGCTCGCCGAGTATGTCCCGCGCGTGCACGAACCCCGTTATCTGGTCCGGCGAGCCCCCGTGTATGGGTATGCGCGAGTGGCCGCTCTTGTTTATCATCGGGAGTGCCTCAAAGAGCAGCATCTTTGAGTTGAGCGCGAACATCTTTGTGCGCGGCGTCATCACGGACCTGACCGGCGTGTCATCGAACCTCAGGGCGCCGTGGGCCATCTCCATCTCCTCGCGCTCTAGCGCCTTTTCGGCGTGCCCCTGGTAGATCACCCCACGTATGTCCTCCTCCGTGATCGGGGGCGGGGTGTGGCTGCTGCCGGTCACCCTCACGACCCCCCGGGTCAGCACCTCGAAGAGCTTTACCACGGGCCAGAGCGCATAGCTGAACGCGAGCAGGACGGGCGCGTACCTGAGCGACACCTTTGCAGAGTTGGCGTTGCAGTACGTCTTCGGGGTGATCTCGCCGAAGACCAGTATGAGGAACGTCATTATCCCGATGGCGATGCCGAGCCCGTCGTCCCCAAAGAGCCGTATCGAGACGCTGGTGGCAAGCGCAGAGGCGCCCACGTTGACGAGGTTGTTTCCCAGGTTGACGCTTGACATCATCCAGCTCGGGTTGGACTTTAGCCTGTCGAGCGCCCTTGATCCCTTGCGCCCCTCCTCCAGCATCTGGGCGACCTTTGAGCGGGTGACGTTGACGAGGGCGACCTCGAGCCCGCTAAAGAACCCGGAGAGGCCAATGAGTGCGGCGAGCGCGCCTATCTCGACCCACGGGATCTCCATGCCTGAGCCCGCTACCCCCCGCCTTCCCGCCGCCCGCCCGCTCGCGCGGGCAGCCGGGCGCCGCGTGCCTGTGGCGAGGGCGGCGCCTTTGATGTGGACTTGATTCCCACGGTTCTGGTCGGGGGCCCCGGTATAAAAAGCGTCAGTCCGCCCCGCCGCGTGCCGCCCCGGGGGCGGCCCGCCGGTTACCCTCCTCCGGACGCCCGCCGGCCCGGATCCCGGGCCGGCAGGTCACCTGTAGTAGTTGCGCGGCAGAAGTTCAGAGTCGAACACCGACTCGGTTATGGCGAACGGGGCCGACTCGAGGCCAAGCGTCGCTACCACGTACGTCCCCGGATCTGCGCCCTGCTTCGGCTGGAACCATGTGCCCCGATCCACATGCTGCGGGCCGTAGACCATCGTACCCGGATAATACATCCGGGTGATCGTCTCCACGACCGTGCCGGTTGCGTTCTTGATGTGTATCTCGTGTACCATGCCAACGGTCAGGTCCTCTGTCCCCGTGTTCATTATAAAGTACCTGACGGGCTCCCCCCTCTCGTACTCTGGCTTGTCCGTGCCCAGGACAAGCTGCTGCCCGTCAGCGGGATCCATCCACGGGTAGGCAAGCGACGAGTTGATTACAAAGTGCGCAGGGGCCGCATACGTGGCAAACGCCACAAAGTTTCCGGGACGCACCAGCTTGGAGAAAGAGTCCGTCTGGTGCCAGTAATGAACGACCCGCTCGCCGGGGACCAGCGGGGTTATCGCAAAGCCGGGAAAGTTTCCGGCGACCTGCCTTCCCGACGCCTCCTTCACGCCGGCCCCGCGGGACGTGTCCGGGTACTTTACTGTCACGTCGCCCTCGTTGTGAAGTATGTATGTCACGGTCTCGCCCAGCCGGTATTCCGGCTTGTCCGTGGACATCACCACCGATCTGGTTCTCACCTCGCAGCCCCCGTCAAGCTTGCAGCCCCGGTCGTCCTGCGGGATCACCTGCATGTCGCCAAGCACGACGGCGATCAGGACCGCCACGGCGGTGACGGAGATCGATGCGGCCAACCCGGTCTTCTCCATGTCCCGTGGCGGCCCGTGCCGTATAAAAGCCAAGACGCGAAGAGCCGCCCGGACACGGCGGGACGGGGACGGCTCCTGCCAGGTGGCTAGGTGCGCGGCGGCCTTGCGAACCTGTTGGCCGGATCCCTGTGGTACTCGACCGGGAGCATCGCGTCCTTTTGCCTGCCCGTCAGTATCCCGACCACGGTCTCGTCCCGCGCGATGACCCCCTCGGAGACGAGCCTCTTGATGCCAGCTATGGTGGCCCCCGAGGCCATCTCGCAGTCAAACCCGTTGAGCCCCGCAATCGACATGCCGTCAAGCATCTCCTCGTCTGTGACGGTTGTGGCGACCCCGCCAGATATCTCGAGGGCCCGCAGGCCCTTTAGCATGTTGGCCGGCCTCCCTATCTGGATGGCCGTCGCCCTCGTGGCCGGCCTGCCCCCCTCCCTGTCGAGCCTCGAATAGTACTCGTCGATCATCCCCGTGTCGGGGCTGCCGCCGTTCCAGCGCAGCCTGCCGAGCCCCGTCCCCCCGTTGTACAGGTCCGCAAAGGTGCTCGCCCCCTCTGCGTTGATGACCGCTATCCGCGGCGCCCTCTTTATCCAGCCCCACTCGAGGAGCTCCATGATCGCCTTGCCGCAGCTTGAGATGTTGCCGAGCGCGCCGCCCGGAAAGACCATCCAGTCCGGCGGGTCCCACCCCATGTACTCGAGTGCCCTGTAGGTGATGGTCTTCTGCCCCTCTATGCGGAACGGGTTGAGCGAGTTGACGGTGTACCCGCCGCCGTCGGCCGCGTCGGCCAGCGACCTTGAGAGCGCGTCGTCAAAGTTGCCGTCCACCTCTATTATCTGGGCCCCGAACTGGTACGCCTGGCTGAGCTTGCCCGGGGCTATCTGCCCCGCCGGTATGTACACGCCGCACTCGATCCCCTCGTTGGCCGCGAACATGCCGGCCGATGCCGACGTGTTGCCCGTCGAGGCGCAGACGATCCTCCGGACCCCCGACATGCGGGCGTGCGTGACGGCGGTCGCCATCCCGTTGTCCTTGAACGAGCCGCTCGGGTTGTACCCCTCCGGCTGCAGCCAGAGGGAGCCGGCCGGCACGCCGGCGAACTCGGCGGCCCTTGACATCCTGTACGGCTTTGACTGCCTCCCCTCGGCGCCGTCCAGCGAGACCAGGCTGGCCGAGCACTGGGCGTCGTCGGCGGTGTCTATCTGGCAGAAGTTGAGCAGCTCGCGGAACCTCCAGACGCCGCTCTCGTTGAAGATGCTGCCGCCGGGGTTCCTCCTCGAGTAGAATACCTCCTTGAGGGACGGGGGCGGCCTCCTGGCGTACACGACGTCGAGCAGGTGGCCCCTCTCGCAGCGCACCCCGGCGCGCCCGACGGGGTACTCGAGGCCGCAACCGTGCCCGATGCACCGGAGGTACGCGCCCTCTTGCATTGCGGCGGCGTGCCACGCAGGCAATTTAAAGGGCGCCAACACATATTGGCCCGCCGTGCCGGCCCCGGCGCATGGCGGACGCGGCCGGGCTGCTGGCAGGACTCGTCTCTGCGCACGACGAGCTTGCCGATCTCGAGGCGGGCGGGATCGACGAGGTCCGGGGCCTGCTGCTGAGGATAAACGGGCTTGCAAGGGCCGCGAGGCGGGCCTGCGGCGCGTCCCAGGACCTACAGCTGCGGGGCATGGCGCCGCTGCTTGACGGGTACCTCGGCGGGTACGACTTTGAGGCCGAGCTCGGCGTGATGTCCACCCTCTACGCGGGGGACGCCGGCAGGATCCGCAGCATGCGCCTCAAGATATTAGAGGCGCTGGGGGAGGGCGGCATGGTGGAGGAGGCAAGGGGGATCACGGGATGAGGTGCGTCATATGCGGGTGCAAGAGGCACCGGCTCGTCGGGTGCGCGTCCCACCTGCGCGGCACGTGCGGGTGCAGGTCACCGCCTTCCGGGTCCTGAGCGCTCGTGGAAGTTTATGCAGCACGGGCACCCGTCCCTGACGCAGTCGGCGGCCGACTTGTGGCCGCAGATCCCGCACTCGCACCCGCCGTTCATGAGATCCCCCCGGGGGCCCGCTGAATATAACCGCATGGCCCACTACCTGTGGCGCCGCTTTTTGGAGTGGTCCGATCCCTCCCCCAGCTCCTTCTCGATGGCCTCGGCCTTGCGGTCCACCGCCCTGATTATCTCCTGGATGAGGCCGTCAAGGTCCCCCTCGGCGGCCACCGGCTCGACGTTGGCGGCGATCTCGTTTATCGTCTCTGATATCTCGGAGCTGACCTCCTCAAAGCTCTCCGGGTCCTCGTACGCGACGTTGTAGAGGTTCTTGAGGTTGGTCACGTGGCTGACCACCTGGTCGGTGAGGACCACCCTGTACCCGTTCCCGTTCACCTCGAACTCGCGCGAGCTCATGCGGGCCGTCGCGGGCCCATGTCTTATAATGTTTTATCAGAACTCGATATAGTCGAGGGCCGAGGCGTCGCTTATCAGCCTCGTGTGCTTTGAGCCGACGACGTAGCCGTTCTTGATGTCGGACGCGGGTATCCACCTGTTGGTCGACGTATAGTGCCTCTTCTCGGCCAGCTCGCGCTCGATCGCCGCGATGTCAAACTCGCCCTCCTCGACCTGGCCGCTGCCAAGGTGCCTTATCGTGACCAGGATCTTGTCGACCTTTACGCGGTCGCCGAACTTCCACCTCGACGGCGTGGGCTCGTCGGAGACCTCGACCACCTTTATCTTCATCTGCTTCGTGCCAAACGCGTTGTGGCTCGTCAGCATCCTCTCGTCGGTGAACTCCTCGTAGGTCCTTGCCGGCTCCGGCGGCCCTGCCTCCTCCACGGCGCCCCGGGGGCGGGGCCCCTAAAAAACCTGCCTAGGTACGCCGCCTAGTCCGGAAGGGCATCGGGCACTCGGCAAGCCGGATCGGCCTCCTCGAGCCACCGGTCCTCTCAAAGACGTCCCCGTCGTACGTGCAGACGCAGTCGGCCGCATCCCCGTCCCACACCTTGTAGTACTCGCGCAGCTCCCGCTGCACGTACCTGCCGGGCCCCGTCCTCTTCTTTGAGAGGAACTTGAATGCCAGCAGCACCTGGCCTCCCGCCATCCCGCTGAACGTGTCGACCCACTCCTTGCACCTGCGTATCTGGTCTGCCGGCACGTAGAGGGACATGCCGGAGCCGGACTTTGCCTCTATCGCGTAGATGAGCCCCTCTGACGGGCAGACTGCCAGTATGTCGGGGAGGCCCGTGCTGGGTGATCCGAGCCTGAACGCCCTCCACTTCCCGGTGCCGTTGAAGCGGTCGGCCAGGGTCTCCTCCCACCTGTACCCGCGCTGCCTCCGGAGCCTCGCGCCCCTTCTTCCGCCGTTCCGCGCCATGTACCACCCCCTGATCCCCCCTGTTAATATGCAGGGGGTTATCTGCAGATAACCCATGCACGCCCGGAGCCCTTATCTGCCCGCGGGGCCGCGGTGATACCATGCTGGAGGACGAGGCGGCCGCCCTCTGCCGGATAAAGGCGGATCTTGCATCGCGCGGGACGGGGGCCCACCTGGAGGAGGCCGTACCGGAGGGTCTTGGCGCCCTGCACGCGTTCGCGCGTGCAAACCCGGTCTATGACGGGTCGGAGGAGGCCGTGCTGGCGGGGACCGGGTGCACCATATACCGCGGCGACATCGGCGGCTACTGGCTGGGCAGCACAAAGCACGGGGGGACGTGCCAGCCGTTCTACCCGACGTGGATGGCATCGGCCCGGATAATATCCGGGATGGCAAAGCGGCTGGGATACGCCGAGGTGGTCGACGTGGGATCGGGGGACGGGCGGATAGCGTACTGCGCCGCCGCCGCGGGGCTTGGCGCCCACAGCGTCGAGATAGATCCGGACCTTGCCGGCCTGCAGGGGCGGATATTCGGGGCCACGGGCTCTCCCGTCACCATCCACTGCGCCGACGCGCTGTCCGCCGACTATGGGGCGATGGGGCTCTCAAGGCCGCTCTTCGTGGTCGGGGCCCTCCCCCAGATGGGCGGCGACATCCTTGCATCCGGGGTGATCGGGGCCGCGCGCGGCACCGGGGCGCCCGCCGGGATCCTGCTTGCAGGATCGCTCGAGTCAAGGGGCCTTGCGGCCGGCGGCGGCGACGGCGGCTGGAGCGGCGTCCTCGGATCCCACGGCCTGCGCCCGGATCCGGCCGTCCACCTTCCCACGTACTGGACCCACGACAGGCAGCACGACACGCCCTACATCCACGCGTCGCTTGCGACATAGTAGGGCCGGCCGTCCCGGACGCCGCACGAGGTGACGCGCACGCGCGATCCCACGGCGGCCCGCCCGCCAAGCTCCGCCAGGATCCTCACCCCCTCCCCGAGATCCACCAGCCCGAAGCGGGTGCCGGCCGCCCCCGACGCCTCGAGGACGAGCCCCTCCGGCTCGCCGTCCCGGAGGCCGGCGGGGCCCGTGCACCTGCCGCAGCGCGGGGCCGGCGGCCAGACTGGAATACTGCACGCGGCGCACCACGGGACGCGGAAGACGCCCTCCGAGACGGACTTGAGGAACGCTCCGCCGTCCATGCCGCCGTCCATGCCGCCCCGCCCGGCACCCGCCATAAGAGCGCTCAGGACTCGACCACGATCACGGAGGAGGACGTCCCGGCCGCCGACATGTTGTGGATCATCCCGCACGTGGCAGAGTCGGCCTGCCTCCCGCCCGCCCGCCCGGTGACCTGCAGGAACGCCTCGGCGGCCTGCGCCACCCCGGTGGCGCCGGGCGGGTGCCCCGATCCGAGCAGCCCCCCGCGCGGGTTTATCCTCCTGCTGCCCGTCTCGAGCATCTCGCGCGCGTACGCGGCGCCCGTCCCGGGGGCGCAGATGCCGGCGGCCTCCAGGGCCATCGGCTCGCAGACGGAGAACGCGTCGTGCACCTCGGCCACGCCGACCTCGGCGGGCCTGCGCCCGGCCATCAGGAGGGCGGCCGAGGCGGCGTCCGCCGTGGACTTGAGCGGGAGGAACTCGGGGCCCCCGGCGAACGAGGCGGACGCCGTTGCCTGCCCGATCCCGGTTATCCGGGCCGCCCCGTCCCCCGGCCCCGACGCGACGAGGACCGCCGCGGCCCCGGTGCAGGATCTTGAGCACTCGTAGAGCCGCAGGTCGTCCGTCACCTCGCGCGAGCAGAGCACGTCCTCCACGCTCCCCGGCCCCCCGGGCAGGGCGTGCGGGTTCTCCTCCGCGTTGGCCGAGTTCCGGGCCGGGATGACGGCAAGATCCGCGGCCGTCGCCCCGAACCTGCGCTTGTACGAGCTTGAGAGTATCGAGGCCCAGTAGACGGGGGACGCGAACGCCCCGCGCGTGGCATCCCAGTCGAGCACGAGGCCGGGGCCCCCGGCGGCGTCGGCGCCGCAGACCAGCACGGATCCGGCCAGCCCGGATGCGACGTGCGCGTACGCCGATATGATGGCGCTCGCGCCGGAGCTGCACAGGTTCTCCACCCTGTGGGCGGCCCCGGGCCGGATGCCGGCCCCCTCTGCCAGTATGGGGCCGAGGTACCCGGCCCCCTCGTTCGATGAGACGATCACTGCGTCGACTGACCCCGGATCCACGTCATAGTCGCGCAGCAGGCGGGCCGCCGCGGCCGCCATCGCGGGGCCGGCGCCGCCGCCCGTGGAGAACCCCGAGTGCCCGCAGGCGGTGATCCCGACCCTCATGTCCCCCCCGGGTCGAACTCGGCCGCGAACAGCCCGAACGACTCGCGGACGTCCCCCGCCGGGTTGAACTGGAGCACCGGCAGGTCCACGCCCGCGTCCCGGAACGCGCCCAGCCTGCCGGCGCACTCGCCGGGCGCGCCGGCGATGCACAGCCTGTCCACCATCTTGTCCGGCACGGCCTCGTGGCACCTGCCCAGCCCGGACCTCTTGAGCTCCCCCATCACCGCTGCGACCTCCCCTGCAAACCCGTTGGCGGCAAGAAACTCCCTGTACGCGCTGCCGGCCCCGATGTAGAATCCAAGCGTCCTCCTTGCGCGGTCGATCGCCGCGTCGGCGTCCTCTGCCACGCACGTTATTATCTGGCACGCCACGTCGATCCTGCCCCTGCCGAGCCGCCCCGTCATGCGCGATATCTCGGCGGGCGGGCGCAGGTACAGTATCACCCCGTCGCCGACCTCCCACGCCAGGCGGCACATGGCGGGGCCGACGGCGGCAATGTATACCGGGATCCTGCGCCCCGGATCAACTAGCAGCCTGAACCCCGACAGGTCGAATATGCGGCCCCGGTGGTCAATCCTGCCGCCGGCGTGGGCGAGCCGGACGACCCTGACGAACTCGCGCATGCGGGAGAGCGGCTCGTCCCGCGCCATGCCGTGCAGCGACCCGACTATCTCGCGGCTGCTCGCGCCGAGCCCGAGGACGGCCCTGCCCCCCGATATGAGGTCCACCGTGGCGGCCCCCATCGCGGCGAGCGCCGGGCTCCTCGAGTAGATGTTCACTATGGAGGAGCCGATCCTGCAGTGGGGGGCCCGGGCGGAGGCCGCCGCCATCATGGAGAAGGCCTCCATCCCCCACGTCTCCGGTATCCAGAGCGTCTCCACGTACGGGGGGATCCGGGAGGCGCAGTCCAGCAGGTCGCCGACGGGCAGCAGCGATCCCAGGCTGAACGAGGTGCGCAACGCGCGGGGCGGGGCGGCGGCGTCATATTTAGCACATCCGGTTTACAACAAGGTCAGCTATGCAAGAGCTCGGCGCGGTTATCCGGGGGGCGCCCACGTCCCGCCATGGAGTTCTGGGACGACGCGGCAGCCTACGCGGTCTCGAGTTCGGACGGCAGGTTCAGGTCCGAGGTCGCCTACCTGATGGCCGCCCTGCGCCGGAGCGGCTGAGCGAGGCGGCGCACTCCTCAAGGTCCTTGAACGAGTCGACAGAGTGCCACATGGCGCCCTCGAACCTGACCGCCGAGAGGAGGCCCCTGGCGGCGTACGAGGGAAAGAGCGTCCTCTCAAGATCCCCCCTTGCGGGCATGTCCCGGACCGCCCCCGCGTCAAGGTTGTAGATGCCGGCGTTCATCCACGAGCCGGGCACCTCCCCCTTCTCCCCAAAGCCGGCCACGCGCGGGCCGTCAAGGTCCAGCACGCCGTAGCTGCTCCTGAGCGGGACGGCCGCCACGGAGCGCGG